>DASYUT010000059.1 GCA_036000965.1 Actinomycetes bacterium | reverse complement strand
TGCCCTGGGCGGTCTGGCCCGACGCGGGGGTGCCGGCGGAGGTGACGTGGTTGCCGGCCAGGGTGATGTGGTGGGCGCCGCTGACCAGGATGCCTTGCTTGACGGTGTCGGTGATGGTGAAGCCGCGCACGGTGATCCAGCTCAGCGAGGCGATCTGGAAGCCGTAGGTGCCCCCCCGCACGGTCGCCCCGGGGTCGCCCTGGAAGACGACCGGGCTGCCCGACTGGCCCGCCTGGGAGGGCTTGACCAGCTCGTTGTAGGTGCCGGCCGCGACCCGCACGGTGTCGCCCGCCCCGGCGACGGGGACTGCGCCGCTGATCTTGCAGTACGGCGCGGCCTGGGTGCCCGACCCCGGGCAGGCGGCCGACGCGTTCACGTACACGGTGCTGCCGGCCGCCGTGGCCGGCAGGTCCAACAGGCCGGCGGCGAGCAGGGCCAAGCCGGCCACGGTCGCGGCGGCCAGCCGAGCCGGCCAGCGGTGGCGGCGCTCCTCCAGGATGCCGGGCAGGCGGCCGGATCCGGCGTGCGTGCGCATTGCGTTCCCCCCCTCCGACCGGGCCGCTCGGCCTGGTCGGTCGGTCCTTGCCTCGGACTCGGTCCTTGCCTCGGACACGGTGTTCGGTCTTGCCTCGGACACGGTGTTCGGTCTTGGACGCGGCGGCACGCCGATTGCCCGGGTGCAAAACGCGTCCGGGCGCGGAGCCTTGCGTTGCCGTCCGAATCACACCTGATATCACGCGATTCCTGTCGCTACGGTCAGTACGGTAGTTCCTGTAAATCCGGTCGTCCACCTGTAAATACCGTAGGCGAACTCAGGCATAGGCCGGACGAGATTCGCATAGTGCTTCCGCATAATCACCACCTTGTTACGTTACGCGTCAGGGACCACTCAGGGAACCACTTAAGTCTTGGGACCACTCAGGGAACCACTTAAGGTGGAGGCGTATGGCCGGTCGAAAGGGAAGACGCGGCGGGGTCGGGGTCGCCGTCGTGACGGCATTGTTGCTCGGGTTGCTCTGGGCGGTGGGCCCGGTCCGCGCGGCAACGACCTACCAGGTCAACCCGGGTGCGGGCTGTAGCCCGACCGGCGCCGGTGGCGCGCCGTTCTGCACGGTCGGCCAGGCGGCCGCGGCCGCCAAGGCGGGCGACACGGTCGTGGTCGCCGCCGGCACCTACCGGGAGGGCGTCGAGCTGCCGGCCAGCGGCGCCCCAGGGGCGCCGATCACGTTCAAGACCACGGCCGGGGCCCGCATCCTCGGCTCTGCCGACCTCTCGGCCGCCGCTTGGGCGCTGGTGGCCGGGACCACCTCGACGTACTGGGTCGCCTACCCGGTCGCGCCCCGCAAGGTCACGGTGGACGGCACGCCGCTGCGCGCGGCCGCGAGCGCCACGCTGGCCGCGGGCGAGTTCTTCTACGACGGGTCGCCCATGGCCAAGAGGTTGTTCGTGCGGACCGCCGACGACAGCGCGCCCACCGCCCACCACGTCGAGGCCGGCCGCTTCGGCTACGCCTTCCGCGGCGTGGGCCGCTCCCACCTGGTGGTCGACGGCTTCACCATGGAGGACCAGAACAACAGCGGGGTCCTGTTCACCGGCGGCGGCTCCAACCTGGCCGTGCGCAACGTGACCGTGAAGGGCTCGGGCGTGCAGGGCCTGTTCCTGGACGGGGTCACCGCCTCGTCGATCACCGCCTCGGAGGTGAGCGGCTCGGGCAGCCAGGGCGTGCTGCTGCGCGGCGGCACGGGGCTCAACGTGGACCGGGTCAAGTCCCACCACAACCGGTTCCACGGCATCGGGATCCAGGGCAGCACCTCCTCGACCATCCAGCGCTGCATCGCCTGGGCCAACGAGAGGCCCTTGGTGCGCTCGGCGACCGGCATCAGCGTCGACGGCGACCTGCGACCGGTCGTGGGCAGCACCGCCTCGGGCAACGTCGTCCGCCAGAACATCACCCACAGCAACCAGGACACCGGCATCGCGATGCACGCCGGCTCGACTGCGTCGTTCGTCGCTGACAACCTGAGCTACGGCAACGGCGACCACGGCTTCGACGCGCTCAAGAGCACCAACAACCGCCTGCTCGGCAACACCGCGGCACGCAACTTCAAGGACGGCTTCAGCATCGAGGGCGCCTCGACCGGTACCGAGCTGGCCGGTAGCATCGGGGTCGACAACGGGCTCACGGTCGCGCCCACGGAGTTCGACCTGTTCGTCGACCCGAGTTCGACCGCCGGGTTCAAGTCGGACTCGAACCTGTTCTGGAACTCCGCCGCCGTCGCCCCGATCAAGTACAACGGCACCGTCCACGCCACCCTGGCCGCCTACAAGACGGCGAGCGGCAAGGACGCCCACTCGCTCTCGGCCGACCCGCGCTTCGTCAACCCGGGCGCCGGCGACTACCAGCTCGCGGCCGGCTCGCCGGCGGTCGACTCGGGCACCAGCGCGCCCGCCGGCTACCCGGCCGTCGACCTCAACGGCGCGCCGCGGCGCGACAACGCGCTCACCGCCAACACCGGCCAGGGGCCCATCCCCTTCTACGACATGGGCGCCTACGAGCGGCAGGCCGACGCGGTCGTCAAGGCGCCGAGCAGGCTGACGATGACCATGCCGCGCAACCCCATCACCGCCGGCCAGACCCTGGTGGTCAACGGGGCCCTGGCCAACGCCACCACCGGGGCTCCGGCGGCCGGGGTGACGCTGGAGCTGTGGGGGCACTCGTACGGCAAGCCGGACTACAGGCTGCGCTACGCCACCACCGACGCGGCCGGCCGGGTGAGCTTCAGCCTGCTCCCGCCGGTCAACTTCCGGCTCTTCCTCCGCCACCCGGGCAGCGCCACGCTGCTGCCCGGCAACAGCCCGAGCGCGGTCGGGTTCGTGCGCGCGGCGGTCAGCGCGCGGCTGTCCACGAGCCGGATGCCGGTCGGCCAGACCGCCGTGCTGAGCGGCGGGGTCCGCCCGAACCACGCCGGCCAGCTCGCCTACCTCCAGCGCTACCTCGGCGGGACCTGGAGGACGGTGGCCACGACCAGGTTGTCCGCGACCAGTGCCTACGCGTTCCGCATCAGGCCGGGCGTACGCACCACCCTGGTGCTGCGCGTCTACAAGCCGGCCGACACGGCCAACGCGAGCGGTCTGAGCGGGGTGCTGCGGCTCACCACCGTCTGATCCCGCCGCCCGCGCCGGCAGGCCCCGGCCAACCTGGCCGGGGCCTGCCGCGTGCCTGGCCGGGTGCTGTGACCTCGCCTGTCGCCCAGGGCGGGAGGCCACGGAGAGGCACCGATGGCCGGCACGTGGGGCGGGTGGAGGGGGCCCGCTGTCCGCTCGTGCGCGGTCATTCGGTTGCTGTAGTCGATATCCCCCCGCCGCCTGATCCCCTTACGTGCTTGTTCGGCCACCCTAGGCGGTGCCGTTGATGAACGGCGCGTGAAGCAGCAGGGAACAACCGTGCCTGGGGGGCTGAATGGATCGACACCGCAAAGCAGTGCGGAAGGGTGCGTCGGCGCCCGACCGGAGGGAGGCGGTCAGGTGACGGCGCTGCCCGACCTCTCCGTCGAGACCGACCGGGTCCCGTTCGCCAGGACCGAGATCGGGCCCGACGCGGTGACCGCCGCGGCCCGCGTGCTCGCCTCCGGCTGGGTCACCGCGGGGCCCGAGGTGGTCGACTTCGAGCGCGAGCTCGCCGCCTACCTCGGCCTGCGCGCCGACCAGGCCTTGGCCGTCTCCTCGTGCACGGCAGCCATCGAGCTGGCCCTGCGCGGGCTCGCCCTGCCGCCGGGGTCCAAGGTGCTCACCCCGACCATCACCTTCTGCGGGGCGGTCCACGCGATCGTCAACGCGGGCCTCGAGCCCGTCCTGGTCGACTGCGACCCGGAGACGCTCGCGCCCGACGCGGCCACCACGGCCGCGGCGGCCGGCGAGCGCGGCGGCGCCGACGCCATGGTCGTCCTGCACTTCGCGGGCTACCCGTCCCCGGTCGGGGAGCTGGCCGCCGCGGCCGGGCTGCCGCTGTCCAGGGTCGTGGAGGACGCCGCGCACGCGATCGGCACCTGGGTGGGGGAGCGGCCGGTCGGCACGATCTCGGCGGCGACCTGCTTCAGCTTCTACGCCACCAAGAACCTGCCCATCGGCGAGGGCGGCATGGTCACCACCACCGACCCCGACCTGGCCGACTTCGTCAAGCGGGCCCGCCTGCACGGCATGAGCCGCGACGCCTGGAAGCGCTACCTGCCGGGCAACGGCTGGCGCTACGCGGTCGAGACCGAGGGCCTCAAGGCCAACATGACCGACGTGCAGGCCGCCATCGGGCGGGCCCAGCTGCGCCGCTTCGACGGCTGGCAGGCGCGCCGGGAGGAGCTGGCCCGCCGCTACGAGGCGAACCTGGCCGGCATCGGCGGCATCCGCCCGGCGCCAAGGCCGGCGGCCGGCCGGCACGCCTGGCACCTGTACGTCATCCAGGTCGAGCCCGAGTTCGGCATGGCCCGCGACGCGTTCGTCGAGCGGCTGGCCGAGCGGGGCGTCGACTGCTCGGTCCACTTCATCCCGCTGCACCACCAGCCGTACTTCCGCAAGCTGCTCGGCGACCGGGCCGGCCGCTTCCCGGCCGCCGACGCCGCCTTCGAGCGGATCGTGTCCCTGCCCTTCTACCCCAGCCTGCGCGACGACCAAGTCGACCGGGTGTGTGAGGCGATCGCCGACCTCCGCCTCGCCACCCCCACCGCACCCGCGAGGACGGCGCTGTGACCCACGCGATCAACGAGCCAATCTACGACGCCACCCCACGACCCGCCGACGGCCTGCGCTGCCTCATCGTCGGGGCCGGCGAGGCCGGGCAGACGATCGCCCGCGACCTCGGCCGCACCCCGTCGTTCGGCCTGGTGCCGGTCGGGTTCCTCGACGACGACCCGGCCAAGCGCGATGCCACCTTCTCGGGGCTGCCCGTGGTGGGCGGCACCGACGAGTTCGTCCACGCCGGCGAGGAGCTGGCCGTCGACGTGGTCGTGGTGGCCATCCCGTCGCTGCCGGCGCGCGAGATCCGGCGCCTGGGCGCCGAGGCCGCGGCCGTGGGTGCGAGCGTGCGCTACCTGCCCTCGTTCGTGGCCGCGATCGAGCGCGACGCCCGCATCTCCGACCTGCGCCGCCTGCGGGTGGACCGGCTGCTCGGCCGGGACGAGATGCGGGTGGTGCGGACCGCGTCCCGCGCGGTCGTGGCCGGCAAGCGGGTGCTGGTCACCGGCGCGGGCGGCTCCATCGGCAGCGAGCTGTGCCGCCAGATCCGCGCCTTCGGCCCGGCCGCGCTGTACCTGCTCGACCACGACGAGTCCAACCTGCACCGGCTCCAGCTGCAGATCTCCGGCGAGGCGCTGCTCGACTCCGACGAGCTGATCATCGCCGACATCCGCGACCGGAACCGGATCTTCCAGCTCTTCCGCGACCTGCGCCCCGAGGTGGTCTTCCACGCCGCCGCCCACAAGCACCTGCCCCTGCTCGAACGCCACCCCTGCGAGGGCGTGAAGTCCAACGTGCTCGGCACCATGCACCTGGCCGAGGCGGCCGTCGCGACCAGGGTGGAGCGCTTCATCCTGATCTCGACCGACAAGGCGGCCGACCCGACCTCGGTGCTCGGCGCCACCAAGCGCCTGGCCGAGCTGGTGGTCGGCTCCCAGGCCGGCGGGCCCACCCGGTTCGCCTCGGTCCGCTTCGGCAACGTGCTCGGCAGCCGCGGCTCGTTCCTCACCGTGCTCGCCGAGCAGGTCGAGAACGGCGAGCCGATCACGGTCACCCACCCCGAGGTCACCCGCTTCTTCATGACCGTGGAGGAGGCCGTCGGCCTGGTCATCGAGGCGGGCGGCATGGCCGAGTCGGGGGAGATCTTCGTGCTCGACATGGGCAAGCCGGTCCGCATCGTCGACCTGGTGCGCAACTACGCCGCCCAGCTCAACCTCGACGAGTCCGACTTCACCATCCGCTACACCGGGCTCCGGCCCGGGGAGAAGCTCCACGAGGCGCTGTTCAGCGTGAACGAGGAGCGCACGCCGACCACCCATCCCAAGGTGTGGGCCACCTCGACCGACCAGCACACCGGCGAGAGCTTCTGGCGCCTGCTCGAGGAGCTGCTCGCGGTCACCGCCACCAACCAGCCCGACCAGGTCCGGCTCTACCTTTCCAAGCTGATCCCCGAGTTCGCCCCGGCCCAGGGCGACGACCTGGTCGACGCGCTGGCCGCCCCGTACCCGGACGGCTTCTGATGGCGGTCACGCTCCTGACGGCCAACGAGCGCCTGACCGTGGTCCGGGCGCCGCGCTGGCTCCACCCGGTCATCGCCGAGGGCGCCGACGGCGCGCCAGCCGACCACGTGCCAGCCGCCGACCCGTCTGAAGCACGCCAGGCTCCGCCCACCGGCCCGGGCGGCGATGGCGCGGCAACCGGTGTCGCCGGGTCCGGCCTGGTCGGGGATGGCGCGGCAGCCGATGTCGCCGGGTCCGGCGCGGCGGGGCCCGGGCCCGGCGCGGCGGGGCCCGGGCCCGGCGCGGCGGGGGCCGGGGGCGGCGCCGGGACGCTCACCGTCGCCGTCGAGGACGGGCGGGAGGCGTTCGGCACCCGGGGCTGGGCGGTGCTCACCCGGGGCGCGTTCGCCCGCGACGGGGAGCTGCTCGCCACCGACATCTGTGGGTCAGGCTTCGACCTGCACCTTCGGGCGAGCCCGGAGGAGGCGGCGTTCACCCTGCGCTGGCGGCCGTCGCCCCGCGCACTCCTGCTCCACCAGGCCCTGCGCTCGCGCTTCCACCTGCTCGCCCGCGCGGTGCTCCTGCAGTACCCGGCCCTGTGGTGGGCGGGCGTGCACGGGCGGGCGCCGCTGCACGCGCCGGCCTGCACCGCCGGCCCGGCAACGCCGCTCCTGGCCGGGCCGGGCGGGGTGGGCAAGACCACCCTGCTCGGCCGCGAGCTGGCCAACGGCGGGGTGGCCACCTCCGACAACCTCTCGGTGTCGGACGGGGTCACGGTCTGGGGGCTGGTGGAGCCCATGCGCGCCGACGGCCTGGGAGGTCGGCGCATGCCGCACGGCCGGGGCGAGGGGCCCATGCCCAACCGGGTCCCCGAGCTGCGGCCAGACCGCGTCGTGGTCCTGCGCCGCGGCCAGGGCGACGCCCCGGCCGTGCGCCCCTGCACCCCGGAGGCGGCCGCCCGCGCGCTCGTCGCCGGCACCTACATCGCCGGCGAGCTGCGCCGCTACTGGTCCTACGCGGCCCTGCTGGCCGCGGCCACCGGGCTCGGACCGGCCCACCCGCCGGTCGAGCGGGTGGCGGCCGGCCTGGCCGGCCGCCTGCCCTGCGTCGAGGTCGTCCTGGCCCGCACGCCCGGCGCGAGCCTGGCCGAGCTGCTGGACAGCGCGCCCGCGCGCGTCTGACCCGCCCCGGCGCGCCCGTCCCGCGAACGTCGACGACAAGGAGCAGTCAGTTGAGCGCCTGGCCCATCCCGACGGAGCCCGTGGTCGCCCCGGCCGCGCTGCCTCCGCAGCCCGCGCCGGCCAAGGTGAAGGTCCTGCACGTCATCACCCGGTTCTGGGCCGGGGCGGGCGGCAACACCCTGCTGTCGGCCACCGGCATGGATCCCGACCGCTACGAGGTCTGGGTGGCCGGCTGCCCCGGCGGTCCGCTCTGGGCCCGGGCCGAGGCGGCCGGCGTGCGTACCGTGCAGGTGCGCCGCTTCTCCGAGACCCTCTCCCCGGTCGACGACCTCTACGTCCTGGCCCAGCTCGTCCGGCTGATCCGGGCCGAGCGCTTCACCGTGGTCCACACCCACTCGGCCAAGGGCGGGTTCCTGGGGCGGCTCGCGGCCTGGCTCTGCCGGGTCCCGGTGATCGTCCACACCTTCCACGGCTTCAGCTTCCACGACTTCATGAGCCCGCTGCGGCGGCGCGCCTACCTGGCGCTCGAGCGCATGGTGCGGCCCATGACCGACGGGTTCCTAGCGGTGTCGCCCAGGGTCGCCCGCGAGGCGGTGGAGACGCGGCTGGCCGGTCCGGCCCGGGTCGGCGTGGCGCCGTCAGCGGTCGAGCTGGACCAGATCCCGTCCCGACCCGACCCGGTTGTGCGGGCCGAGCTCGGCATCCCGGCGTCCGTGCCGGTCGTCGGCACGGTCGGCCGCATCGACCAGCAGAAGTCCCCCCTGGACTTCGTGCGCATGGCCGCCGCGGTGGCCCGCCGGCACCCGGACGCCCGCTTCGTCATGGTGGGCGCTGGACCGCTCGAGGACGCGGTCCGGGCCGAGGCGGCCCGGCTCGGGGTGGAGGTGCTGCTCACCGGCTACCGGTCCGACGCCCCCCGCATCGGCGCGAGCTTCGACGTGTTCGTGATCTCCTCGCTGTACGAGGGGCTGGGGCGGGCGCTCACCGAGGCGCTGGCCTCGGGCCGGCCGGTGGTCGCCACCGCCGTGAACGGGGTGCCCGACCTGGTCGTGCCGGGCGCGACCGGCCTGCTCGCGCCGCCGCGCGACCCGGACGCGCTCGCCGAGAGCGTGGGCTGGCTGCTCGACCACCCCGAGGAGGGGCGCCGCATGGGCGCGCGGGGCCGGGCCGGCGTGCTCGCGGTGTTCGCGCCCGAGCGGATGTGCAACCTGATCGACCAGGCCTACTGCCGCCTGCTCGGCCTGCCCGCCCCGGCGCCCACCGTCGACCTCACCCGGGCCGCCGCGCCCGCCTCCACGGCGGACCTGGACCTCACCGACCCCGAGCCGGCGGTCGAGCTGTCGGCATGATCGACGCGATCAAGGAGTTCCTGGCGGAGCGTTGGGCGACGCTCCGGCCGGGACGGCCGCCCCTGGCCGGCGCGCTGGTGGCCGGGATCGACCGGAGCCCGTCGGCCAAGGTGACGGTGATCTTCTTCGACACCGCGGGCGCGCCCGCGGCCGTGGCCAAGGTGGCCAGGGCCGAGCGGGCCGAGCGCTGCGTGCGGGCCGAGCACGATGCCCTGCGGGCGCTCCGGCCCCCGGGCGAGGTCGACGGCGCGCTCGGCCGGCTCCCCGAGCCGCTCGCCCTCGAGCGGGTGCGTGGCCGGCTCGTGTTCGTGCAGGCGCCCATGGCCGGCGTGCCGATGAGCGCCGCCTACCACACCCCCGGGCACACCGCCGACCCGGCCCGGGTCGAGGCCGACTTCGCGGCCGCCGGGAGCTGGCTGTCCGCCTTCCAGCAGGCGACCCGCGTGGAGCGGGTCGTGCTCGACGCCGAGGGCGTGGTCCGCCACGTGGGCGGCGTGGTCGACCGCTACCGGGCCGAGATCGGCTGGAGCCCGGCCGAGGCGTCGCTGTTCGAGGCGGTCGCCGGCCGGGCCGCCGAGCTCGCCCGGACCACGCCGCTGCCGGTCACCGGCGTGCACGGCGACTTCTGGATGGGCAACCTGTTGGTGGACGGGGGGGAGGTGCTCGGTGTGATCGACTGGGAGCGGGGGCAGGCGGCCGGGCTGCCCTTCGGGGACGTCTACAAGTTCCCCACCTCCTACGGCTTCTACCTCGACCGGGCCTACCCGGGCGCGGCCGGCCGGGTGCCCGGCCACCCGGACCGGCGCGACCACGAGCGGCGCTGGCGGCGCTACGGGGACTGGGCCAACCTGCCCGGGTTCGGCTACACCTGGTTCGGCCGGGGCTGGTTCCCCGAGCTGGTCCGCAGGCACGTCGACCAGGCGCTCGAGCGGCTCGGCGTGCCAGCCGCCGCCAACGCCGTGTTCTTCCCGCTGTTCCTGGCCGACCAGGCCACCGCCCTCGACGACCCGGCGTTCCGGGCAGGCTACCGGTCCCTGCTCCTCGCGTTCCTGACTGAGAGGTCCTCGACATGGCTCTGGCAAGCATCGGCAGCTTGAGGCGGGCCGCCCCCGCCTTGCTGGTCGTCGCCGGGCTGCTGCTCGGCGCCTGCACGTCCGGCCGGAACGGCCCCGGCACGTCCCCGACGCCCAAGCCGGTCGCCCAGGTGACCAAGTACCAGGCCGCGGTCGACGCCGCGGCAGCTCGCGACCTGCAGGTCTGGCTCGAAGGCGACCTGGCCAAGCGCTGGCTCGAAGGGCGGGCCCGCTTCGACGAGGGCGTCGCCCGCCTGGCCGACCTGGCCGCCCGCCCTGGGGTGCTCGGCATCAAGATCGCCGACGAGCTCGCCTACGACGACGGGTTCGGCAACGACCCGGCCCGGGTCCGCGCCTTCCTGGCCGACTCGGCGGCCGCGCTCGGCAAGGCCGCGCCCGGCAAGAAGCTGCTCGTCGACATCCTGGTGCCAGAGCTCGGCTGTGCCCCGGGCGCGAGCGGGGCCAAGGCCAAGCTGGCCGGCGCGGTCTGCCGGGCCAAGGCCAGGAGCAAGTACCCCGCGCTCACCGTCGAGCAGGTCGACGGCTACCTCGCCTCCGGCCACCTCGACGTGGTGAACCTGTCCACCGGCCTGCTCAGCGAGTCCACCTACCGTGACTGGGGCATCGACCGCGACAAGGCCCAGCGCCTCGCCTGGGCCGAGGCCAAGCGCCGCGGCTGGCCGTCCAGGGTGCGGCTGCAGTACCGCAAGGCGCTCGCGTTCCCCGGCCGCTACCCGGGGGGGCCGGCCACGGCAGAAAGCGACCTGCGCACCTTCGTCGACCTGCCCAGGAGCGAGGGCGCCCCGGCGGTCGACATCTGGACCTGGCGCCAGAAGTACAAGGGGGAGATCGTGCGGCTGATGGACCCGGGCAACCAGGACAACTCTCTGTGGCAGGGCCTGCGCAAGCGCAAGGCCGGCGGGGCCGCGCTGTTCACCCACTTCACGCCCAGCTCGACCGAGCAGGGCATGGACACCGACCTGGACGAGCTGGCCGAGGTGTTCGCCGGGGTCTACACCGCCGCCGGCATCGGCTGACCAGTGGCTTCCCTCCAAGCCGGAGCGCCACCAGCGTCACGCGGGCGCCGTAGGCGAACTCATTCGCTTGTCCGATCTGCGGGCCATCGTCCTTACGTAGCGTGAACGAGAACCGATGATCAGGTGACGGGGCCGCGTCCGGCCCCGGTCCGGTCCCAAACGATCACCCGGGAGCGGCCGACTGGGCCGGCTCCCGCCGCGTCACGGAGGCAGTAGCTTGCAACCACGGGTTCTGACGGGCGAGACGACCCCAGTCGGCCGCGCCAGGTCGCCGCGCGTGTTCGAGAGCGAGTCGGCTCCGGCCGACCCCGCCGTGCTCGACCAGCTCGCCCAGGGCGTGGCAGGCGCCGACCTCGCCGCCCCGCCGGTGGTGCTGCCCGACTTCCACCACAAGCACGACATGGAGATGCCCTCGAGCATCGCCGTGGCCACCCAGGGCACGATCAGGTCGACCCTCACCAGCGCCTCGGTCAACTGCGGGATGGCGCTGATCGCGCTCGACATGGACCGTCCCGGCCGGGCCGCCGTCGAGGACTTCTACCGCGGCGTGCGTGAGCGCTACCCGTACCCGACCACCAGGCGCCGCGACCTGACCCCGGCCGAGGTGCTGCTCGCCGCCACCGACGGAGCCCGCTTCGCCGTCGACCGCTGGGGGATCGACCAGGCGAGCCTGCACCGCATCGAGGAGGAGGGGCGTGTCGTCCTCGAGCCCTACGGCGGCGACGCGCGGGTCGCGCGCGAGCTGCCCTGGCTGTCGGTGCAGCTGTCGCGCCAGCGCTTCGGCACCGTCGGCCCGAGCAACCACTTCGTGGAGCTGCAGCAGGTCGAGGAGGTGTTCGACCCGGCAGCGGCGGAGCTGCTCGGCGTCCGCGCCGACCAGCTCACCCTCCAGTACCACGGCGGCGGGGGCGTGCTCGCCGGCCAGGTCGGCCGCATGTTCGGCAGGCGCAAGAAGATCTCCCGCAAGGTCAAGGCCCAGATGCGGCTCCAGAAGCCGCTGTACCACCTGGCCACCGCCCGGTCGCTGGCCGAGCTCCGGCTCCGCCTGGCCCTGTACTTCTCCGACGGCTGCCCGCCGGTCGAGCGCGCCAGCGCCGAGGGTGCGCGCCTGCTGCTGGCCAACGCGGCGGCCATGAACTACGGGTTCGCCTTCCGCATGGCCACCTACGCGAGCCTGTGCGCGCTGGCCGAGCGGTCGTTCGGTGCCCGCGGCCACCAGCTCGTGGTCGACTCCCCGCACAACTCCATCTACGAGGAGGAGGTCGACGGCAGGCTCGCCGTGGTCCACCGGCACAACTCCTGCCGGGCCTGGCCGGCGGCCAGGATGGCCGGCAGCCCGGTGTTCGGGCAGACCGGCCAGGCCGTCCTGCTCCCGGGTACCAACCGCACCTCCTCCTACCTGTGCGTGGCCGGCAACCGGGCCGAGGCGAGCCTGTACTCGGCCTGCCACGGCGCCGGCACCGTCATCGCCGACTTCGCCGCCCGGGGCATCTCCCAGCCCGACCCCGAGGGCCGCTCGACCCTCAGGTTCAACTACCGGGGGACCGCTCCCGCCGAGGTCGCCCACCTCGACGACAAGGGCGTCGACGAGGCGCTCGGCATCCTCGTCCGCCACGGCCTCGTCCGGCCGGTCGCCCGCATGCGGCCGTTCGCGGTGCTGAATTGACCCGGTACGCGCCTGCCCGCCCCGGGGCGTCCGGGTCCGGGCGCCCGGAGGGGCCCACGAGCCAGGCGCCGGGAGGAGGGGGAGGCGGCCGCGGTCTGGTTGCGCGCAACTCCGGCTGGCAGCTCGTCACCTTCGCGGCCCGGGCGGTGAGCGGGCTGGCCGCGGTGGTCCTGGTCGCCAGGCACGGCGGCCCGGCCCAGCTCGGCGTGTTCCAGTTCGCCCTCACCCTGTCGACGATGTTCAGCTTCGCGGTCGGCCTCGGCCTGTTCAACCTGCTCACCAGGGAGGTCGCCCGGGAGCCGGGCAGCTCCCGGGCGTGGGTCGAGGCCGGCGTGCTCGTCGCCCTGGTCGCCGGTGGCGTCGTCACCGCCCTGCTGGCCGCGGGCGTCCGGTTCGCCGGGCAGAGCCCGGACGTGGTCGAGGCCGTGACCCTGGCCGGGATCGCGCTGGCGTTCGACACGGCCGGGCGCATCACCTTCGCCGCGTTCGCGGGCTGGGAGCGGATGAGGCTCGAGAGTGCCGCCACCGTGGCGCAAGAGGTCGCCTTCCTGGCCGGCATCCCGCTCGCGCTGGACGCCGGCCTCGGCGTGCGCGGCGTGCTGCTCGCCTACGTGGGCAGCCGCGCGCTCGGCGCGCTCGCGGGCTGGACGATGGCCTGCCGCGAGCTGCGCGTGCTCATGGTCCCTCGCCCGCATCTGGCCTTCCTGCGCCCCACGCTGCGCCGCACGGTCCCGTTCGCCCTTGACGACGCCATGTCGCTCACCTACATCCGGGTCGACGCGGTGCTGCTCGGCTTCGTCAAGGGCCCCACCGCGGTCGGGCTGTACCAGGCGGCCACCAACCTCGTCCTGTACCTCAACGTGCTCGCCCGGGTGCTGAACACCGCCCTGTACCCGCGCATGAGCCGGGCCTGGCCCGACCCCAGGCAGCTCGGGCGCTACCGGGACGTGTCGCTGCGGCTGCTGGCCGTGGTCGGCGTGCCCATCATGGTCGGGTCGCTGCTGCTGGCTCCCGCGATCTTCCGGTTCGTGTACGGCAGCAAGTTCGACAAGGCGGTCCTCGCCTACCAGGTGCTCGTCCTGGTCATCCCCGTCCGCATGCTCGGCCACACGCTGGGCACCGCGCTCACCGCCGCCGACGGCCAGACCAGGCGGACGGTCGCGGTCGCCAGTGCGGCAGTGCTCAACCTGGGGTTGAACGCCTGGTTCATCCCCCGCTGGTCGTACCTGGGCGCCGCGCTCACCACCGCGATCACCGAGGCCGGGCTGTTCGCCGCCTACGCGGTCATGCTCCGGCGGCTGGCCGGACCCTCGGCCCTGGCCTCCAGCCTCGCCGTGCCCGCGTTCGCGTCGCTGCCCATGGCCGGTCTGCTGCTCGCCCTCAGGGACGGCCCGGTGCTCCCCGTCGTCGCAGCCGGCGCGCTCGCCTACGCCGCCGCCATCCTCGCAGTGGCGCTCGCCGCCGCCCCCCGGGAGGCCCGCTGGCGGCCCCGCGCGGCCCTGACCGCCCTGGTCTCGACGCCGGCCCGGAGGTGACGTTCGTGCCCGAGCTGCGACCCGTCACACCCCCGGTCCCGCCGACGCCCGCAGCGGAGGCGGAGGTGGACGCGCGGCTGTTGAACTGGCGCCTGGTGGTGCCCAGCGAGCCCGACGGGCTGCTGCTGCTGGCCGTCGCCGCCGAGTCCCTGCCCGGCGCGGTCTGCCCGGCCAGGGACGCCGCCGGGCTGGCCGCCGCCCTCGACGGGCGGCGCTACCCGGCCGTGGTCGTCGGCGACCTCGGCGCCTGGGGGCGGGTGGACGGCGCCGGGGGTGCGGCCGCCCTGCTCGGCCGGGCCGCCGCCGCCGTGGCGCCCGGCGGCTGGCTGTACGCGGGCTTCGCCAACCGCCTCTACCCGGCCGGCCTGCGGGACCGTGGCGCCCTCCGGGCCGGCGCCGCGTGGCGCGCGCTCGCCGCCGCGGGCATGGAGCCGGCCGCCGCCTACCTGGCCTTCCCCGACCAGCGCTGCCCGGCCTACCTGGTCGGGACCGCCGGCAGCGTCGAGCTCGAGTACTTCCTGCGGACCCTGTTCTTCCCCCACGTCACCGGCAGCTCGGCCCTGAAGGCGCGGGTGAAGCAGCACGCCCTCGCCCTCGGCCGCCTGGCCGCCCTTGCCACCCCGCCCCGCTTCCGGCCCATGTTCGCCCCCGCATACGGGGTGGTCGCCTGCCGCCCCCACGGTCCTCGCGGCTGAGCCTCGATCCACGCGAGGGATTCCCCGCCGCAGCATGCGACGAGGACGGTACCCAGCGGTCAGGTCAGACCCACGTGCCCCGGTGCGAGCGCGGAGGATGCCAGCCGGCACGGCCGTGGCGGCGCCCGAACGCCAACCACAACCACAGCAGCGGCCAAGGGAAGAAGAAGCCGCGCGTGGCGATGGCCAGCACGACCATCGCGACCACCAGCAGCGCGAGCGGCAGGAGCCACCAGGCGACCGGCGGGACGGTGCGACGCGGCGCGGCGGCGGGCGCGCCGGCCTGCCGCGCCCGCCAATCGGGCGGCAGGTCGGCCACCAGCCGCTCGAGCTCGTCGCGGGTGCGGGCGGCGAGCGCGGCGCTGAGCCGCTCGTCGATCTCGGCCAGCGTCAGGTAGCCGGCGACGTGTGCTTCCTTGAGCAGCTCTGTGGTGCGGGATCGCTCGGCGTCACCGACCCGGTAGCTGCCAGCCGGCAGCAGCTCGGCGCTCATGGCGGTAGCCCTCTTTCAGGGTCGGCTCGCGCGGCCACCCTTGCGATCTAGTGTAAGCCTGTAATCGAGTTGGGCAACCGGCCCGCGATGTGTCCGGGGGCACGGCGGCCCCTCCGCGTGCCGCTCCGTGCGGCTGCTCGCCCTCCTCGCCCGTTGCGATGCCGCCGACGATCTCGAGATCCTCGTCGCTCCTGCCTCACGGTCGGATCGGCGAGGGAAGGGGGCGACAAGCTGCTCGACAGCTGCTCCGCCTCACGGTCGGTGCTCGTCGACGAGGACCGGGTCGCCGACGGAGATCCGGCCGTCGCCCAGGATGTCGGCGTTGAGCCCGCCCCGGTGGACGAGCTCCTTGATGATCCCGGGCCGCGTCAGCTGCTGCAGGTGCAGGCACGGCTCGCAGAGCTCGACGCCGACGCACTCGACGTCGCCGACCCGGAAGCGCCTGCCGACCAGCTCGTTCAGCCGCACGCCGCGCACCACCACCTGCCGGCGCGACTGCGCGCCGGTGAGGCCGACGTCTTCCAGCACCTCCGCCTCGACCAGGGTCAGCGCCTGGCCGGGCTTGGCGCCGTCCTCGTGGAAGTGGCGGTCGCCCGCAAGGCCCTTGCCGGCGAGCGCGCTGGCGGCGTCGACCGACGCGATCGCGTAGCTCGGGCCGATGTTGATCGCCTCGACGTTCACAGCGCCACCTCCCTGCCCTCCTCAGAACTCGAAGCACTCCAGCATGTCGCCGACCTCTTCGAGGCCGTCGCGGGGCGGAGCGGGTGGGCCGGTGGGTGCGCCGCCGGCCGCCTCGTAGTTCGGGCCGCCAGGAGTGGAGGCGTCGAACTCGTGGTTGACGGACGCCAGCGTGGGGAGCCCGAACACCGCCTCGAGGAACTTCAGCGTCGACGCGTGGTCGTACACCCTCGGCTCGAGGTGCGACTTCTTGGCGAACGGCGAGATCACCCAGGTCGGGACGCGCATGCCGGCGCCGAAGGCGTCGAAGACCGGTGGCGTGACGTGGTCGAAGTACCCGCCGTGCTCGTCGTAGGTCAGGATGTACGCGGCGCGCTCCCACGCCGACGACTCCCGCAGGGCCGTGACGAGCTCCTGCTGGATGCCCATCCCGATCGACACGTCCGCCGGCGGGTGCTCGTCCCAGCCTCTGGCGTAGCTGGGGATGATGAAGGAGACCTGCGGCAGGCGGTCACGCCTCAGGTCGTTCAGGAACCCGCCCTTGCTGCCGAGCGTCCGCTGGTCGTGCGCGTACCGCTCCCAGAACACGAAGACGTTGTCGGTGTTGCCGTAGGGCACGCTGTCCCATCCGATGTTGTAGACCTTCCACGAGACGCCGGCCGCTTCCAGCAGGTCCAGGATCATCGGATGGTCGAACACGCCGAACCCCCAGACGCCGTTCGTCGTGATACCGCCCGACGTCCCCGCGGCAAGGTAGAAGCGGTTCGGCCACGTGGGGCCGAGGAGCGAACAGAAGTAGTTGACGCAGAGCGTCGAGTCCTCGAACAGGCTGTAGTAGAAGGGGAGCTCCGCGGCCGTGTAGTACCCGAGCGCCCAGATGCCGGCGTTGGTGTAGAAGCCGTCCATCTTGCCGTTGTTCCACTGCTCGTGGACCGCCCCCCACGAGTGCGGCACGTCGGGCGTGGACAGATCCGTGAAGCGGTACGGCGTGACGGTGCCCCCGCTGCCGTCCGGCTGGCTGTACCCGGGGGGCGGACCGTACGAGCCGATCCAGGGCGCGTAGCCGAAGTAGTGGTCGAAGGATCGGTTCTCCTGGCACGCGATGATGACGTGCTCGATCGGCGTGGCCGGCGTCGCGCGGCGGACGAGCCCGGCGGACGCCGGCTTCGTCGCTGAGAGTATCCGACCTCCGAGGGCGGCGGCTCCGAGTCCGGCGGCGCCCTTCAGCAGGCTCCGACGACTGAGCGTTCCGTCCCGGCGCTCGTGAGGGTGGGTCTGGCTCCGGTCCGTCCGTCCGTGATCCGTCATGTCCGAACCTCCGGTACTCGCGATGGGTGGTGGGACGTTGGGCCCTGAGCATCCCCGCCTACCGAGCCAGCGACGACGGCTCCTACCTCGAGGCGGCCTCCCGCTCGGCCTTGGCCTGCTCGACGACCCTGGTGGCGAGGTGGGCGGGCAGCTCCTCGTAGTGGGAGAAGCGGCGCGCGAACGACCCCTTGCCGCGGGTCATGGAGCGCAGGTCGATGGCGTAGCGCACCACCTCGGCCTCGGGCACGGTGGCGCGGACCAGCGTCCGCCCGGTGCCGACCGGGTCGGTGCCGACCACCCGGCCCCGCCGGGAGGACAGGTCGCCGAGGATGTCGCCCACGTACTCGTCGGGGATCAGCACCTCGAGCTCGAGCACCGGCTCGAGCAGGGAGATCTCGCTGTGCGCGGCCGCCTCCTTCAGCGCCAGCGCGCCCGCGATCTGGAAGGCCATGTCCGAGGAGTCGACCGAGTGGAACTTGCCGTCGTAGAGGATGACCCGGATGTCGACCACCGGGTAGCCGGCGGCCAGGCCGTCGTCCATGGCCTTGCGCACCCCCTTCTCGACCGAGGGGATGAACTGGTTGGGGACGGCGCCGCCGTAGATCTTGTCGACGTACTCGAAGCCGCCGCCGCGGGGCAGGGGCTCGACCTCGATGTTGCAGATGGCGTACTGGCCGTGGCCGCCAGACTGCTTGACGTGCCGCCCCAGGGCCTTGACGGGAGCCTTGAACGTCTCCTTGTACGGGAGGCGCAGGGGGACCTGGGCCACCTCGACCCCGAACTTCCGCTTCAGGCGCTCGAGCACGATCTCGATGTGGTTCTCGCCCATGCCCCACAGCACGGTCTGGTGGGTCTCGGCGTTGCGCTCGACCCGCAGGGTCAGGTCCTCGGCCTCGGTCCGGCTGAGGCCGGAGGAGAGCTTGTCCTCGTCGCCCCGGGACCTGGGCGCGATCGCGATGGGGAGCAGCGGGTCGGGCATGGAGGGCGTCGGCAGCACGAACGGGACGTCCTTCTCGGTCAGGGTGTCGCCGGTCGAGGTGTCGGCGAGCTTGGCCACCGCGCCGATGTCGCCGGCCACGACCTGGTCGACCGGCTCCTGGTTCTTGCCCCGGAGCGTCAGCAGGTGGCCGACCCGCTCGTCCCTGCCCTTGGTCGCGTTGAGCACCGTGTGGTCGGGCGTGAACGTGCCCGAGACGACCCGGAACAGGTTCAGCCTCCCGACGTAGGGGTCGGAGATCGTCTTGAACACGTAGGCGGCCAGCGGGCCGGCCGGGTCGGCGGTGCGGGTGGCTGCCTCCCCGCCGTCGGTCCCGGGGACCGTCCCCTCGTAGGCCTGGCGCTCGACGGGGGAGGGGAACGCCTCGGTCATGATCTCGAGCAGCTCGGCGATGCCGATGCCCTTGGTGGCCGCGCCGGCCAGGACCGGGAAGAGGCGGCCGGCGGCCACCGCCTGCTCCAGGTCGGGGATCAGGTCGGTCGGGGCGATCGTCTCGCCGCCGAGGTAGCGTTCCATCAGCTCCTCGTCCTCGGCCTCCTGGATGACCGCCTCGATGAGCTGGGCGCGCAGGTCCTCGGCGGCGTCGGCCAGCGCGTCGGGCACGTCGCCCTCGGTGCGGCGCCCGTCGGCGCCGTGGGTGAACGCCCGCCCCGAGAGCAGCCCGACCAGCCCCGAGAGCTCGTGCTCCTCGCCGATCGGGAGGTACAGGGGCGGGCACCCCTTGCCGAAGGCGGCCTGGATGGCGTCGAGCGTGCGTGAGAACGAGGCGCGGTCGCGGTCGAGCTTGTTGATGAAGAAGGCCCTGGGCAGCCCGAGCTCCTCGGCCATGGTCCAGACCACCTCGGTCTGGGTCTCGACCCCGTCGACCGCGCTGACCACGAACAGGACGGCGTCCACGGCGGGCAGGGCGGCCCGCACCTCACCGACGAAGTCGGCGTAGCCGGGCGCGTCGAGCAGGTTCACCTTGTAGCCGCCGTGCTCGACCGGGGCGAGCGCGAGCGACACCGAGATCTGCTTGCGGGTCTCCTCCGGCTCGAAGTCGGTGGTGGTGGAGCCGTCCTCGACCCGGCCGACCCGGTTGATCGCGCCCGTGGCGTGCAGCAACGCCTCGACCAGAGAGGTCTTGCCGGCTCCACCGTGGCCCACGATCAGAACGTTGCGGACGTGGTCAGTGGGGTAGCTCTTCACGCTTCCGGCCCTCCCTCTCGGGCTGCATCCGAAGGGCGCTGGGGCTCCCTCGGACGGTCATCGGTCCGGGGCCGGAGCTGGCTGGTTCCCCCGGATCCCCGTCCTCGACGATGCTCTCGACGTTCACGACCCGATGCTCTCGACGTTCACGACCCGATGCTCTCGATATTCACGACCCGATGCTCTCGATATTCACGACCCGGCCAGCAGGTGTTCACCGTCATTTCCTGCCGGGAGTGGCGATGCTACCACCGGCCCTGGGCCTTTCAGCAGTGTGATCGAGACGAGATCGCGCCATAATTGAGCGTGGCCGGAGGGCGTGCTAGCCTCGCCCGGTCGTCCGGTCCTCTGCGCCGTTCCGTCCGGGGCGGCACTCCCGTTGACAGGATCTCCGTGCTCTCGTCGAACAAAGCCAGAAACAGCTTCCGCCACGTCACCGAACCCGCTGGCCACGCCCTTGCCAAAGCCGGCGTCACCGCGAACAGCCTGACCGCCATCGGTCTGGCCGGCAGCCTCGGCGCCGGCACCCTGATCGCGATGGGCCAGGACCGTGTCGGTGGGGTGGTGAGCCTCCTCTCCGGCCTCCCCGACATGCTCGACGGTGCGGTGGCCAAGGCGTCCGGGCGGGCCTCGCGGCGCGGCGCCTTCCTCGACTCGGTGGTCGACCGGCTCTCCGACGCGGCCGTGCTCACCGGCATCGTGTGGCTGGCCACCGTGCGCCACATGCCCCGCGTGGCCGTGCTCGCCGCCCTGGTCATGGGCTTGTCGCTGATCGTGTCGTATGTGAAGGCGCGGGCCGAGTCGCTCGGGTACGAGTGCAACGCCGGCATCGCGGAGCGGCCCGAGCGGGTCATCGTGCTCGGCGTCGCCCTGCTCTTCGGCCACGTGCTGGCCGGCCTGTGGGTGCTCGCGGCAGGCACCGTCATCACGGTGGTGCAGCGCGTCCTGCGGGTCTGGCAGCAGCCCGAGCTCGGGCCGGATATCGGTCGGTGACCGGCCGGGACCAGCGGGCAGGCCGCCGCTGGCTGACCGCGTGGGCCGTGTGCCGCCGGCTGCCCGAACCGGTGGCGTACCTGCTCGGGTGGGTCGGTGGCCGGGCCTTCTACGAGACCGACAAGCGCCGCCGCCAGGCGTTGCGGGCCAACCTCCGGCAGGTGCTCGGGCCGGGCGTAGCGGCGAAGACACTGGAGCGGGTGGTCCGCCGCGGGTTCGCCAGCTACGGCCGCTACTGGATCGAGGCGTTCCGGCTCGAGGACCTGAGCCCGGCCGAGGTCGTCCGGCGCATGGACTTCGAGGGGCGGGAGCACCTGGACGCCGCCGTGGCCAGCGGCCGGGGCGTGGTGTTCGCCAGCCCCCACATCGGCAACTGGGACTTCGGGGCGGCCTGGCTGGCCGCCTCCGGCTACCAGACCACCGCGGTGGTCGAGCGGCTCAGCCCTCCTGAGTTGTTCGAGCGGTTCGTCGCCTACCGCCAAGCCCTCGGCATCGAGCTGCTGCCGCTGGACGAGGGCCCCGAGACCCTGCGCGGGGTGCTCCGCACGCTGCGCGCCGGGCGGCTCGCCGCCCTGGTCTGCGACCGTGACCTGACCGGCGGGGGGCTTCCCGTGACGGTCTTCGGGTCTCCGGCCACGATGCCGGGCGGGCCCGCCTCGCTGGCCCTCAGGACGGGCGCCCTGCTCCTGCCCTGCTCGGTCTACCAGGCCAGGCGGCGCGGGCGCTGGCTGGCCGTGTGCCGGCCGCCGATCGAGGCCCGCCCGTCGGGGGACCCGCGGGCCGACGCCCTCGCGCTCACCCAGCGCCTGGCCGGGGAGTTCGAGACCCTGATCGCCCGGGCCCCCGAGCAGTGGCACGTGCTGAGCCCGTACTGGCGCGTGCCCGGCTGGCGGGCGGCCCCTGGCCCGGGGGCCGAGAAGGCCGCCTCGTGAAGGCGGCCTCGTGAAGGTCGGCGTCGTCTGCCCGTACGACTGGACGGTCCCCGGCGGTGTCGGCGCCCATGTCCGCGACCTGGCCGCCGAGCTGCGCCGGCTCGGCCATGCCGTGGACGTGCTCGCCCCGGCCGAGGGGCCCGTGGCCGAGGCGCACTTCGTCGGCCTGGGCGGGTCGGTGCCGGTGCCCTACAACGGCTCGGTTGCCCGCATCGCCTTCGGGCCGCGCACCGTGGCGAAGGTCCGCAGCGCCCTCGGCCAGGGCGGCTACGACCTGCTCCACGTGCACGAGCCGCTCTCCCCGAGCGTCGGGCTCCTGGCCGTGCTGCAGGCCACCGGCGGGCTGCGCGGTGGCGGGGCGACCCAGCTCCCCGTGGTGGGCACCTTCCACGCCAACCTGGACCGCTCGCTCGCCCTGCGGGCTGGCACCCCGCTGCTGCGCCGCACCTACGAGCGGCTGGCCACGCGCATCGCAGTCAGCCCGTCGGCCAGGGACACCTGGCAGCGGTACTTCGGCGGCGCCATGACGGTGGTGCCGAACGGGGTCTCGCCGGAGTTCTTCGGCAAGCACGAGCCCCTGCCCGGCTACCGGGGCGGCGACCCGACCGTGCTGTTCGTGGGCCGCCTCGAGCCCCGCAAGGGCCTGACCTACCTGGTCCGGGCGTTCCTGCGGCTGAAGCCGGCCTTCCCGCGCCTGCGCCTGCTCGTGGTCGGCCGCGACGACAAGCGCCAGCAGGAGAAGGCGATGGCGATGGTGCCGCCCCGGCTCCGGCCCGACCTGGTCTTCGTCGGGTCGGTGCCGCAGGAGGACCTGCCCAGCTACTACGCGTCGGCCGACCTGTTCTGCGCCCCGTCGCTCGGGGGGGAGTCGTTCGGCATCGTGCTCGTCGAGGCGATGGCCATGGGCCTGCCGGTGGTCTGCTCCGACATCGGCGGCTACCGCGACCTGCTCCGCGACAACCGCGAGGGCCTGCTCGTGCCCCCCCGCGACCCGGAGGCGCTGGCCGACGCGCTCGGGGCGCTGCTCGACAACCCGGCCCGGCGGGCCGCGCTCGCCGAGGCCGCCCGCTCCTCCGCCGCCCGCTACGCCTGGCCGGTCGTCGCCGCCGAACTGGCCGCCATCTACGAATCCGTCCGGGGAACCCGAGGGTAGCTACTCGTCTCCAGCGAGCACCACCATCCAGCAGACAACCCCGACATCGGACTCGGTGACCGGATCCAGCAAGGGCGGCGGCTCGACGGGCTGGAGCCCGAAGCCCTCGACGGTCTCGACGATTCGGCGAGCGGCGTCGTCGCGGGAGATCGCGCCGTCGACCACCTGGGTACGGATCGTGGTCAGCGCCTGGCGCACGGTCGAGCTGCGCTCCACCGACAATGCCTGCTCCGCTTCGGCGCCGCCTGGTGGGAGCAGGACCGTCGGGTCGCGCAGGAGGTCCAGGGCGAAGCGCTGGGCCGGTCCGATCCGCTCCTCGTCTGCTCGTGGGTCGGTTCGCGCGTTGTGCTCCTCGATGATGCTCGCTCCGGCGGATCGCCAAGCGGCTTCGAGATCGAGGCCGGGGACTGGGAGTTGCGTTGCGGGAGCCGAGCCCGGATCGATCCGCCGGAGCATGTCCGATTCGGTGCTGAGAACATCTCCGCCGGCCTCGACGTAGCGCCAGTACCGCTGGCCACCTCGTGTGCGGCAGGCGAAGAAGACGCCCGGCGCCCCGGTCGACGGGACACCCGGGCCTTGCCGGAACGCCGCGCCGATGCCCCAGGGAAGTGCGCGCAGGCGGGTGATCTCGCCTTCGGAGATCGCTCGCATCAGCAGCGCCCGGAGGTCCTCGCCCGAGAACGCCCCACCCCCGTCGTCGCCTGCCTCCTCGAGCAACGTCTCGTCGCCGTCCTGCAGGCGCGCCGCATACGCACGAAGCTCGACCTCGACGGTGTCGATGACCTCGCTTTCCATGCCGTAGACGCTCGCCGCCAGGATCTTGCGACGGATGGCCGCCTCGAGCTGGAGGAAGGCCTCCAGCTCACCCGGCTCGGGCAGCATGGTGGTGAGGAACACCTCGTCGTGCGGGCTCTTCAGCCGGATCACGCGGCCATTGCGCTGCACGACGCGCTGCGGGTTCCACGGCATGTCGTAGCTGATGACGGCGGCCGCCTGCTGGAGGTTCTGGCCTTCGGAGAGCACGTCGGTCGAGAGCAGGAGGTCCACCTCACCGTCGGGTGGCCTGTAACCGGGCCGCACTACCGTGTCCGGGCAGAACCGGCCGAGCACGGCCGCTCGCGTGTCGGGATCACTCTGCGCGCCGACCACCACGGCGCGGCTGCGACCGCCGACGAGGGGCGGAAGGTGCTCGTCGAGGTAGGCGACCGTCTCCCCGAAGGTGGCGAACACGGCGATCTTCGCGGCCGGTGACGACTGGAGCAGACGGCGGAGCAGCGCCAGCTTCGGGTCCGAACCGGTGTCGAGCGCGGCCAGACGGTCACGGATCCGGATCAACAGCTCCCGGTCTTGGGTGACCGCATCAAGGTACTCAGGGCGAAAGTCGGTGACGGGACGCGCTTCACGGTCTGCCAGCAGGGTCTCGGCCACCCAGCCGGCGACGCCGGCATCGTCGACCTCCTCGAGAGCTGCTGCGCGAAGAGTCGCGCCCGATAGGACGAGGCCGGACGACCACCCGGCGAGGAACGCGTCATGCGCCGCGATCATGCGCCGTACGGTGGCAAGGCAGGCGGCCCAGCACGACTCGAAGCGCTTCAGGATCCCGGACTGGAGCAAGCCACTCAACGTCGCCTCGGCGCTCGTCTCCTCGGCGCCGATCTCGTACCTGCTCGGTCGGTAGCGGGCCATGGTGAGCGAACCGACCCAGCCGGTGATGTCGGCGAACATGCCAGGGTGGGCGCTGTCGAGGTCGTAGCGCTCGGTGCTGAGGTTCGGATGGGGAAAGCGGACCGGCGTACCGTCCGGGAAGGTGGCGCCGGGGTAGTTCTCCTCGATGAAGTGGCGGTCGCGACGGACGCTGACGCCGTCCGCCAAGGGGAACAGCACGTCGGGGTCGAGGTTCTCGGGGTCCCGCTCGTTGGCGCCGGCCCGGATGAAGAGGTCACGCACCGACGCGATCCCGTCCGCGGCAAAGGCGCGGTCGTGGCGGGCGAACACCATGACCAGGTGGTAGAGATCCCAGAGCCCGTTGTTGATCGGGGTGGCGGTCAGGAGAACCAGGTCCTTGCGCTCGCCCCCGAGGAGCCGTTCCATGGCGCGATGCCAGGTGGTGTCGGGATTGCGGAGCGCGTGCCCCTCGTCCACCACGACCAGCCGGTAGCTGTCTCGTGCGTTATGGAGGTTGCGGCGGGGGTGGCGTGCGTCGGGGGCGAGCTGCTCGTCGGAGGCGAGCTGCTGGTAGCTCACCACCTGGGCGGGGAGGCGGGCCCGGCTGATGCGTTCCTGCCAGTTGCTCACGAGCTGGGCAGGTGCGACCACGAGGGCGTGATGGCCGCGCCTGAGCGCGTACTCCTCGATGAAGGCGAGCCCTACCTCGGTCTTCCCGGTTCCGACGCCGTCGGCGTAGATCACGCCGTGGTGGCGGGCGAGGATGCGCCGGGCCCGCTCG
>DASYUT010000058.1 GCA_036000965.1 Actinomycetes bacterium | reverse complement strand
CCTAGGAGGCCCCTGAATAATCCGCGATAGCATCTCGTCCGGGATGGTGGTTGGTCGGGAGGCTTGGCGTGCAGGGTGTTGAGCGGGCAGAACGCAAGCTGTTGGACGCAGCGGCGCTGGTCGGGCATCTGGTGCCGGCGGGGAGCATGTTCTGGTTCCTGGCAGAGCATCGCGGGGAGCTGTTTCCCGATGAACAGTTCGCCGACCTGTTCCCCTCGGGCCGGGGCCGCCCGTCGCTGCCCGCGCCGGTGGCAGCCGCCGTGTTGACCTTGCAGACCCTGTATGACCTGTCGGATGCCGAGACCGCCGAGGCGGCCCGCTGTGACCTGCGCTGGAAGGTCGCCACTGGGATGGCCCTGGACGATGGGGGGTTTCACCCCTCCACGCTGACCTACTGGCGGCAGCGGCTGGCCCGCTCGAGCAGGCCGCACCGGCTCAACGACGCGGTCAAGCGGGTGGTCGAGGCGACCGGGGTGCTTGCTGGCCGCCGGCGGCGGGCGGTGGACTCCACGATCCTGGCCGATGCGGTCGCCACCCAGGACACCATCACCCAGTTGGTCGCGGCGGTCCGGCGGGTGGCCCGCGAGGTGCCCGGCGCCGCCGCCCAGATCCAGGCGGTGTGCACTGGCCACGACTACACCACGCCGGGCAAGCCCCAGATCGACTGGGAGGACCCGGCCGCCAAGGATGGGTTGGTGTCGGCCCTGGTCAACGACGCAGGTGCGCTGGTTGCGGCGCTTGGCGACGCCGAGTTGGACGAGCGGGCCCAGGCCGCGGTGGCGCTGTTGGCGCTGGTCTCAGGCCAGGACGTGGAACCCGCCGAAGGCTCCGACGGGTCCGATGGGCGCTGGCGGATCGCCCGCAAGGTGGCCCCCGACCGGGTCATCTCCACCGTCGATCCACAGGCCCGCCATACTCGCAAGTCGCCGGAGAGCCGCCGCGACGGCTATCGGGCGCACGTGGCCGCCGAGCCGGAGACCGGCATCGTCACTGATGAGGCGTTGACCCAGGCCGCCGGTGCCGTCAACTCCGACCCGGCTGTGGCCGAGCGGTTCCTGGCCGCCGAAGCCGGGCGCGCCACCGACGCGGCCACCTGCGAATGGTATGGCGATTCGGCCTATGGCACCGGCGACCTGCGTGACGTGATCGCTGGCGCCGGGCACGTCGCAGTGATCAAGCCCAAGCCGCTGCCGGCCGCCGTGGCGGGCGGGTTCACCGTCGACGACTTCACCGTTGACGAGGCTGCTGGCACGGTGACCTGCCCCAACACCATCACCCGGCCGATCAGTGCGACCGGTGTTGCCACCTTCGGCGCGCTGTGTGGCGCCTGCCCGCTGCGAGCGCGGTGCACCACCTCCAAGACCGGCCGCAAGCTCGTCCTGGGCGACCACGACGCCCTGCTGCGTCAGGCCCGCCGCGACTGGGCCGAGCACCCCGAACTGCGCGAGGCCTACCGGCGCCACCGGCCCAACGTGGAACGCGTCATCTCCCAGCTCGCCAGCCGTGGCGGCCGCCGCCTGCGGCTGCGCTACCTGGGCGTCGCCAGCAACAATGCCTGGCTCAAACGCCGCACCGCCGCGCTCAACCT
>DASYUT010000057.1 GCA_036000965.1 Actinomycetes bacterium | reverse complement strand
CGGATCAGAAACGCCGGGTCGCGGGCGTACTGGGCCAGCAGCACCTTGATCGCCACCCGCCGCGCCAGCAGCCGGTCCCGACCCTCAAACACCTCAGCCATCCCACCAGCCCCCAACAACCGGCCCACCTCATACCGGTCGATGAGCACATGCGGAGTCGTCGCCATCAGCCGCCCTTGTCTTTGTTCTGGTCGCCGCCGCGCCCGTCACCCTGGCCCTTGGCCACGAGGAGGCTGACCGTCGACCCTTTGGGCACCAATCTACCCGGTCGCGGGCGCATGTCGATCACGGTGCCCTTCCGACGCGAGACGCGGACCTTGAGCCCCAGGCTCTTCAGGGTGGCGGTTGCCTGGCCAACGTCCCGCCGGCGCACGTCGGGCAGGCGCACCCTGCCCGGCGCCCCGGTCGTCGGCCTGGTCGGAGTGCCGGCGCGCTCGGTCGGGGTGGCCTGGTGGTCGCGCGCGGCCCGGAGCGACACCCAGGCCAGCAGGACCAGGGCGGCCCCGGCCACGGCCACCACGGCGCGCACCCACGTCCCGGTCCGGGCCCGCCTCAGGGACAGGAGCCGGGAACCTCGGTAGGGTCGGGAACCTCGGTAGGGTCGGGAACCCCGGTAGGAGCCAGGACCCGGGTAGGAGCCGGCCCGGCGCGGGACGTCGGTCGCGGCTGACCGGACCGGGCCTCCCGCCGGCACCGGTGGCACCGGTGGCACGGGCGGCAGCACGGCGGTGGACTCCCCGGGCGCCTGCCCGGTCGGGTCCCGGGCCTCGGCGAGCACGTCGGCCATGGTGGCGGCGGAGGCGAAGCGGCGCTCCGGCTCCTTGTGCATCGCCTTCATGATGATCGCGGCGGCCGGGCCGGGCAGGTCGGCCCGGCGGTCGCGGGGGTTGGGGACCGGCGCGGCCACGTGCTGGGCGGCGATGGCGACCGCGTTGGCGCCCGTGTACGGCGTCTGGTCGGTGACCATCTCGAACAGCATGCAGCCGAGGGAGTACTGGTCGGCCGCAGGTCCGACGTGGCCGCCCTGGGCCTGCTCCGGGGCCACGTAGTTGGCGCTGCCGAGCACGACGCCGGTGCGGGTCAGGGTGGCGGCCTGAGCGGCCTGGGCGATCCCGAAGTCGGTCACCTTGACCACCTCGCCGGTCCCGGCCGGGCCGGGGCCGGCCTGCTCGCCCCCGAGCAGGACGTTGGCCGGCTTCACGTCCCGGTGGACCAGGCCGCGCGCGTGGGCGGCGGCCAGGGCGCGCGCGACCTGCTCGCCGATCGCGAACGCCTCCGGCCAGGGCAGCGGGCCGACCCGCGCGATCCGCGCCGCCAGGGTCTCGCCCTCGACCAGCTCCATGACGATGAACGCCTGGTCGTCCAGCTCGCTGTAGTCGTACACGCCGGCCACGTTGGGGTGGGAGAGCCCGGCCGCGGCGCGCGCTTCTCGCCGGAACCGCTCCAGGAAGGTGGCGTCCTCGGCCAGCTCCCGCTTGAGCACCTTGACCGCCACGGGGCGGCCCAGCACCTGGTCGACCGCCCGGTACACGGTGCCCATGCCGCCGGTCGCGATCGGGTCGCCGAGCCGGTAGCGGTCCCCGAGCAGCACGGCGCTCACCGGCGCGGCCTCCCCCCGGGCGAGGCTCCGGGTGCGCCCGCCGGGGTGCTTGGCGCAGCCTCCTCCCCAGGTGAGGCTCCGGGTGCGCCCGCCGGAGTCACTGGCGCAGCCTCCTCCCCAGGGCGAGGCTCCGGGTGCGCCCGCCGGGTCACTGGGCCGACCTCAGGTACGCCTCCATCACGGCCCTGGCCACCGGGGCCGCGACCCGGCCGCCGGTGGCCTCGTTGCCGGCGTTGCCGCCGTTCTCGATGATCACGGCGACCGCGATCGACTTCTCGCCCCGGGAGGTGAACCCGATGAACCAGGCGTGCGGAGCCTTGCCCGGGGCGTTCTGGGCGGTGCCGGTCTTGCCACCCACCCGGAGGCCCTCGATCTGCGCGCCCGGGGCCGTCCCCTCCTCGACCACCGAGAACATCATCTGCTGCAGCGCGCCGGCCACGTCGCCGGGGATGACCTGGCCGAGGGAGTCGGGCCGGAAGGTCTTGACCACCTTGCCGTCGTTGGCCACGACCTGGCTGACCACATGCGGGGCCATGCGCTTGCCGCCGTTGGCGATGGTCGCCGCGATCGACGCCATCTGCAGCGGCGTGACCCGGACGTCGCGCTGGCCGATCGCGCTCTGGGCGGTGGCCGGCGGGTCGAGCTCGCGCGGGATCATGCTCACCGCGGCCGGGAGCTGGTACTCGAGGCCGGCGTTGAGCCCGAACTTCTCGGCCTCGGCCACCAGCTTGTCGGCCCCGAGCTTGACGCCCAGCTCGGCGAAGGCGGTGTTGCAGGACACGGTGAGCGCCTCGGGCAGGGTGATGGTGTCGGGCTGGGCGCTGCGGCAGGGCTGGCCGCCGAAGTTGTTGATCGGCCGCCTGGTCTGGGGCGGGACGTAGGTGAGGCGCTTGGGGAGCTGCTGGCTGGTGGTGACGCCGTTCTCGAGGGCGGCTGCCGCGGTGACCACCTTGAAGGTGGACCCGGGCGGGTAGAGGCCGCCCGCCGCGCGGTTGAGCAGCGGGGCGTCCGGGTCCTCGTTGAGCCGCTTCCAGGCCGACCGGATCCGGGCCGGGTCGTGGCCGGAGAGGTCGTTCGGGTCGTAGCGGGGGAAGGTGGTGATGGCGACCACGTTGCCGGTGCGGAAGTCGATCGCGGCCACGGCGCCCTTGCTCTTGCCGAGCGCTCGCTCGGCGGCCTCCTGGGCGGCCGGGTCGAGCGTGAGGGTCAGCGTCCCGCCCGGCGTGTCGTTGGCCGTGAGCAGGTCGGAGAGGTTCTGCGCGAACTGCTCGGGAGCCTGGCCGAGCAGGAAGGAGTTGAACCGCTCCTCGGCCAGGGTGCGGCCGAACACCAGCGAGTAGAAGCCGGTGACCATGCCGTAGCGGGGCCCCTGGGGGTAGACCCGCTTGTACTTCAGCTTGTCGGGCGTTGGCACCGACTCGGCCACCGGCTCGCCGCTCACCACCATCTTGCCCCGCTGGATCGAGTACTCCTTGATCAGCGTGCGCGCGTTGCGAGGGTCGTTGGTGAGCCGTTCGGCGGCCAGCACCTGCCAGTAGAACGGGGCCGCGAGCAGGGCGACGAAGGCGCACAGGACCACGGCGGCCACCCGGCGGATCTGGCGGTTCACCGGACCACCGTCAGTTCCCCGCTCTCGGCGGCGTCGGCCGGGCCCGGCCCCGTCCTGCTGCGGGCGGGCGCCGGGGTGGACTCGCTCGAGATGCGGCACAGGAGAGCGATCAGGGCGTAGTTGGCCACCAGGCTCGACCCCCCGTAGCTGACGAACGGGAGGGTGATGCCGGTCAGCGGGATGAGTCGGGTGACTCCCCCGACGATCACGAACACCTGTAGCGAGAAGCTGACCACCAGGCCCAGTCCCAGCAGCTTGCCGAAGTCGTCGCTGGCGGCGAGGGCGACCCGGAAGCCGCGGAACACCATCAGCAGGTAGACGAGCAGCATGGCGGTCACCCCGAGCAGGCCGAGCTCCTCCCCGAAGGCGTCGAACACGAAGTCGGTCGAGGCGAACGGGATCAGGTTGGGCTGGCCCTGGTTCCAGCCCTCCCCGAGGATCCCGCCGGTGGCCAGCGCGAACAGCCCCTGCGCGAGCTGGAAGCCCCTGCCGTCGTAGTAGTCCCAGACGTGCAGCCAGGTCGCCACCCGGACCTGCACGTGGGCGAAGAGCTGGTAGGCGACGAATGCGCCGCCCATGAACAGGCCGAGTCCCGCCGCGACGTAGGAGAAGCGCCCGGTGGCCACGTAGAGCAGGGCCACGAACACCCCGAAGAACAGCAGGCTCGAGCCGAGGTCCTTCTCGAAGAACAGGACGAACAGGCTGACGCCCCAGGCCATCAGCATGGGCATGAAGTACTTGATCTCGGGCAGCAGCAGTGGGCCGACGCGGTAGGTCGCCGTGGCCAGCAGCTCCTTCCGCTCGGCCAGGTAGGCGGCGAGGAACACCACCAGCGCGATCTTGGCCAGCTCGGCGGGCTGGCCGTTGAACGGCCCGATCCTGACCCAGAGCCGGGCGCCGTTGATCTCCTGGCCGACGCCCGGGACCGCGGGCAGCACGAGCAGGAACAGGCCGAGCAGCAGCCAGGTGTAGCGGTAGCGGTCCAGCACCCGGTGGTCGCGGACCAGCACGATCACGGCGGCGAAGACGGTCAGGCCGAGCACGGTCCACAGGGCCTGGGAAGGTGCCTGCGGGTACCCGCCCTTGCGCAGCACGGCCGCGTAGTCCAGCCGCCGCACCATGACCAGACCGAGCCCGTTGAGCAGGGCCGCGCCGGGCAGCAGGAGCGGGTCCGCCTGGGGCGCCTGCCAGCGCAGCACGAGGTGCGCGCCGATGAACAGGACGGCCAGGGTGGCGCCGTAGCCGAGGCTGCCGGCCGGGACCGTGTTGTCGGCGACCAGGCCGACCACGATGTAGCCGCCCACCGAGAGCACGAGGGCGAGCAGGAGCAGGGTCAGCTCGACGTTGCGGCGCGACTCCACCGTCAGCCCGCCGTCCTCGTGGTGGTGGTCCGGACGGTCGTGGGCGGCGCCGTGGAGGTCGGTACGGCGGTCGTGGTGGTGGTCACCGTGCCGTCGGCCGGGCAGCCCTTGTACACAAAGGGGGCGCACCTGGCGATGCGGAAGGCGTCCTCGCGGTCCCTGGCCTCGATGCCGTTGTCGAGGTCGGAGGCATAGGCGGGAGGGACCTGGGCCCGGGTGACCTCGGTGTCTTGGACCAGGCGGGAGAAGCTGAGGCCGGCCACCTCGCCGGGGACGCCCCGGAACACCGCCACCCGGTCGCCGTGGAACCCGACCCAGTAGCGGCTGAGCACCAGCGCCCGTCCGGCCACCACGATCCCGGCCAGGGCGGCCAGCACGAGCAGGGCCGTGAGCACGCGCCTGCCCCGCCGCCGGCGCGGACCAGCCGCGGCCCGGCCCGGTTCCACCCGGGCCCGTCCCCCGGCGCCTGGGCCGACGCGGCGCAGGCCGGTGACCATGGCATCGTCGGGATCGTGCCCGGCCCCGGCGTCCTCGACGGCCAGGTCGCCGGTGGGCTCGGTGGTGGTGGCCACCGCCCCGTCGGCGTCGAGCACGATGACGGTGATGTTGTCCGGCCCGCCGGCATCGTTGGCCATGGCCACCAGCTTGTCGGCCGCCTGCTGGGGGTCGGGGGTGCGGAGCAGGACGTTGCGGATCCGGGTCTGGTCGACCACCGCGGAGAGGCCGTCGGTGCAGAGCAGGAGGCGGTCGCCAGGGACGATCTTGTAGGTGGCGGTGTCGATCTCGACGTCACGGTCGACCCCGAGCGCGCGCGTGATGATGCTGCGCTGCGGGTGGCGCTCGGCGTCCTCGGGCCGCAGCCGTCCCTGGCGGACCAGCTCCTGGACCAGGGTGTGGTCCTCGGTGAGACTCGACAGCTCGCTGTGGCGGAGCAGGTAGGCGCGCGAGTCGCCCACGTGGGCGAGGTGCACCGAGTCCCCGTCCTCCAGCAGGGCGGTCAGGGTCGTGCCCATGCCCTCGAGCGCCTTGTCGCTGGCTGCCAGGTCCCTGATCCGCCGGTTGGCCTCGGCCACCGCGCGCTTGAGGGCCTCGCCGGCCGCCCGGTCGTCCTCCCAGGGACCGCCGTCGCGGAGGGTGCGGAGCTGGTCCATGGCGGTCGCGCTGGCGACCTCGCCGGCCCGGTGGCCGCCCATGCCGTCGGCGACCGCGGACAGCGGCCCGAGGGCCAGGTAGCTGTCCTCGTTGCCCTCGCGCATCCGGCCCCGGTCGGTGGCGGCTCCTCGTCGAAGGCCCATCAGCGGCGCAGCTCCAAGGTGGCCTTCCCGATCCGGATCTCGTCGCCCGGCCCCACCGCGGTGGGCACGGTCACCTTGGCCCGGTTCATGTAGGTGCCGTTGGTCGAGCCCAGGTCCTCGAGCCAGTACGAGCCGTCCTTGACGAAGATGCGGGCGTGCACGCTGGACACGTAGGTGTCGCTCACCACCAGGTCGCAGGTTGCGGCCCTGCCCACGGTGATCGAGTCCTTGAGCGGGACGGTGCGCTTGCCCCCGGCGTCGGCCACGACGAGCTCGCGGGGGAGGCGACGGGCCGGACGGCTGGGCGCCGGCCGGGGCGGGGTCGGCCGCGCGGGCCCCGCCCGGGGCGCACGCCGCCGCCGGGCCCGTGGCCCGAACACGTCGAGCACGACGGCCCGGATCGCCCTGGCCACGAACAGGTACAGGATGGCCAGGAAGGCGATCTTGACCGCGAGCAGGAAGATCGGCGGCATCAGCTCTCCCGTCGGAACTGCAGGGTGGAGTTTGCCAGCTTCACCACGTCCCCGTTGGCCAGACGCCGGCGCCGTACGGGCTGGCCGTTCACCTCGGTCCCGTTGGTGGACTGTAGGTCCTCGACGATGAAGTCGTCACCCTCGCGGACGATCCGGGCATGGTTGCGTGAGACGCCCGGGTCGGCGAGGGAGATGTCGGACCGCTCGGAGCGGCCGATCGACAGCGCCGCGCCGGCCAGCGGGTAGACCTGCACCTCCTGGCGGCCGGACAACAGCACCAGGCTGGCCGGGGCGCGCACCTTGGGCGCCGGGCTCTGCCCGGGGAGCATGGCGGTGTGCGGCCCCACCGGTGCGCCCCCGCCGCCGTCCGGGGCGCCCGTGGGATCGGCCCGGCTGGGGTCGGCCTCGACCCGGCCGGCCACCCGGAAGCGGCCCTCGGCCAGAGCCTCGCCGGTCTCGAACTCGATGCGGGCGGGGCCCAGCATGGCCCAGTCGTTGTCCCGCGCGGTCTGCACGGCCAGGGCGGCCAGCTCGGCGGCGAGCGCGTGCTCGTAGTCGCTGAAGCGCTCCCGGTCGGCCGGCGACAGCTCGTAGGTGTAGACGTTGGGCACGTAGACCCGGCTGACGCCGACCGTGCGCCCGTCCTCGACCGCCCGGACGAGCCGTTTGCCCAGCTCGACCGGCTGCACCCCCGAGCGGAAGGCTCGGGCGAACAGGCCTTCGACAGCGCCCTCGAGGCGCTGTTCGAAGTCACGCAGGATGCCCATGGGTCGGCGGAAGCCACTCCCTCGTGTCCAGACAGCGGTCAGGTGGCAGCGGGGTGGACGATTGCCACCGAACCGGCAGTCTACCGTAGGGTCCTGTTCCCAGTTCGGCCGGTCGTCATTCTGCGATCCGCCTGTGACCAGGTATTCTCCTGGCGGCCTGCGACGGGGCCCGTGCTACAATGCCGCTCCGTTCGCCAGGGCGAGTGGCGGAATTGGCAGACGCGCAGGATTCAGGTTCCTGTGTCCGCAAGGACGTGGGGGTTCAAGTCCCCCTTCGCCCACCCGAAGCCCCGCCGGCACCCAGGCCAGCCCGGCCCCGCCGCGGGGCTCTCCGCTGCCCGCCAGGCGGTCCTTCCCGCCGGCGGTGCCCCGGGGGTGGGCGGTCCGTCCCGGTGGGTGGTCCGTCCAGGTGGGCGGTCCCCCTCGGTGGGCGGTGTCCCCGGTGGCGGTCCGTCCCGGTGGCGGTCCGTCCCGGTGGGCGACCCCCGGGCTTAGGCTCAAGCGGTACCCCACCGATCCTCGTTGGAGGCAGCGATGCCAGCCACGAACGCCCCTGGCCCCATGGTCCTGCGAGCCCCGCGCCTGGTCGACGGCACCGGGGCTGCTCCCGTGGGGGACGCCGCCCTCTGGCTCGACGGCGGCCTGATCGCCTACGCCGGACCGGCCTCGGCACTGCCCCCGGAGGCTGCCGGCGGCCGTGTCCCAGTGCTCGACCTGCCCGGCTGCACGCTGCTCCCCGGCCTCGTCGACGTGCACGTGCACCTGGTGGCCAGCGGCAAGCCGGACCTGGCGGCCGGCATCCCGGAGGGGGAGGCAGCCCGGACGGTGAGCGCGGTGGCCAACGCGCGCCGCCAGCTGGAGCACGGGGTGACCCTCGTGCGCGACCTCGGCGCGCCCGGCGGCGAGGCGATCGCGGTGGGGCGGGCCGTCGAGGCGGGGGAGCTTCCCGGACCGCGGGTGGTCGCCTCGGGACCGGCGGTCACCATGACCGGCGGCCACATCCCGTACCTGGGCCGCGTGTCCGACGGGGTGGACGCGATGCGGCACGCGGTCCGCGAGAACGCGGCCATGGGCGCGGCCTGCATCAAGGTGGTGGCCACCGGCGGGGTGCTCACCAAGGGGATCGACCCCCGGAAGGCCGCGTACACCCAGGCCGAGCTCGACGCCCTGGTCGAGGAGGCGCACCGGCTCGGGCTCCGGGTGGCCGCCCACGCGATCGGGGAGGGCGGGGTGGTCGCGGCCCTGCGGGCGGGCGTGGACTCCATCGAGCACGGGATGTTCCTGGACGAGGCGGCGATCGACGGGTTCCTGGCCACCGGGGCGCGCTACACGCCGACCTTCTCGGCCCCGCACGGCATCCTGACCGGCCCGGGCGTGCCCGGCTGGATCAAGGACCGGGCCCGGCCGGCCGCCGAGGCCCAGGCCACGTCGTTCCGGGCAGCGGTGAAGGCTGGGGTCAAGGTGGTGGCCGGCACCGACGCCGGCACGCCCGACAACCCTCATGGCGGCGTCGCCGGCGAGGTCGGGTTCATGGTGGAGCACGGGCTCGACCCCCTGGCCGCAGTCCGCGCGGCCACCGCCGAGGCCGCCGACCTGCTCGGCGTGCCCGACCGGGGCATGCTGCGCGAGGGCAGCCGGGCCGACGTCCTCGCCGTGCACGGCGACGCGGTCGCCGACGTCCGCGCGCTGGGCCAGGTTGTTGCGGTCTTCCAGGACGGCCGGCGGGTCTGCTGACGCGTGGCCATGACGCGTGTCCGACGAAGGTCACCGGCAGCTCAGCTAGCTGGAGTCCTCGGTCGATGTGGGGGGAGCTCGCTCCCCCCACGGCCCCCGTGCCATGGTCGGGCGGATCCCGCGGTGGGCCGGTCAGCCTCGCTCGGAGGCGCTCTCCCGCGTCTGCTCCTGCTCCGCGCCGATCCGCCAGACGCAGCGGCCGATCCCCGGGAGGTGGCGCCGGTACGCCACCAGCATGCCGAGGGCGATGACGACGTAGACGGCGGCGAGGACCATCCGGGCGGTCGGGCTCGGGACGAAGAACTGGACGGCGAACAGGCCGAGCATGGTGAGCGCCTCCCAGAACCGGAAGCGCAGGTTCGACAGCACGGCGAACCCGAGCACGGCCTGGGCGCTGGTGAGGATGAACTCGGCGTGCTGGCGCGGGTCGAGCGGCAGCGGCCCGCCGCCCCCGCCGAGGAGGAAGGCTATCGGGATCATCCCCACCAGCAGCGTCCACTGGTTGACCTCGGCCGAGAGCAGGGTGCCGACGCCCTTGTCGCCCTTGCCGCGGAAGGCGAACATGGCGGCTACCAGTAGCTCGGGCGCTTCCGAGGCGAGGGGGGCAAGCCACTGGACGAGCAGGAACTCGTCGATGCCGAGGGCCTTGCCGGTGCCGATCAGCGCCTCCGCGAACGGCTCGGCCGCCGCGAGCACGACGCCGGCGGCGAACACGAACAGGCCGACCACGATCGTGCGGCGCCGGCCCTTGGGCTGCTCGGCGATCCGCTCCGGCACGCCGATCAGGTCTGGTTGGTCGTGCGGGGTCTTGCTCACCCGCCACATGTAGATGGCGAACAGGCCGACCAGCACGACCGAGTCGTACCAACCGATCTGCCGGGTCAGGGGGATCACCACGGCGTAGATAGAGGCCAGACCCAGGAATCCCAGCTCGATGCGGCGCTGGGGCTCGAGCACGACCTCCCTGATCCGCTCGCCCTTGACCCGCTCGCCTCGGCGCCTGGCGCCCAGGATGAACACCAGGGCCGCCATCGACCAGCCGAAGCCGATCAGGAGGCGGTTGCTGCCGGTCATGTTGGCCGCCGCGTAGGCGGCGTAGTGCGGCTTGCTCCCGGCGGTGAAGGCGAAGTACAGGTCGACGGCGAACTCGGGCAGGACCGCGATCAGGGCCAGGATGGCCACGGCCAGGTTGCCCGAGATGTCGACCTCGGCCGCCTCCGCTGCCCACGCCAGCAGGAACGCGGCCGTCACCACCGCGCCGCCGAACACCAGCAGGGCCGGCACGTCTTCGAGGTGGGTGCCGGTCACCCGGAGCACGACGCTGGGGAGGGCTACCGCCATCGCCAGCGCGATCTTCGCCTTCCAGGACATGGGCACACGGTATCGGCCCGGGAAGCGCCTGTCACAAGCTGCGCCAGGGGCCACGGCGCCGGCACTGTCGCGCCGCTGCCTGGGCGGCTACATTGACCTTGCGCGCCTCACCCGGAGTGGGCCTTGCGCGCTTCAGGCGAGCCCAGCCGCGGCTGACGGACGAGAGCGAGGGTGTCCATGAGTGTCGTGCAACTCCCCGAGGAGCTGGTCGCGTTGCGCGCGGCGGTCCGCTCGTTCATCCAGCGTGAGGTGGCGCCCAAGGAGGCGATGTACGCGCAGGAGATCGGCGAGACGGGCACGTTCATCGCGTTCGAGCAGGAGCGCAAGGCGCTGCGCAAGCGCTCGGCCGCCGAGGGCTTCTACACCCTGTTCATGCCCGAGTCGTGCGGCGGGGCCGGCGTCGGCCACCTCGGCCTGGCCCTGTGCATGGAGGAGTGCCACCGGCACGGCCTGCTGCTGTCCATGGCCGGCGGCGTGCTGCCCAGCGTCGAGGGCCCGACGCCCATCCTGCTCGACGGCACGCCGGCCCAGCAGGAGCGGTACCTCCAGCCGACGATGCGGGCCGAGCGGGAGGCCTGCTTCGCGCTCACCGAGCCCGACGCCGGCTCCGACGCGACCAGGATCCGCACCCGGGCCGAGCGGGTCGACGGCGGCTGGGTGATCAACGGGCGCAAGCACTTCATCACCCACGGCGCCCAGGCCGACTACGTGATCCTGTTCGCGGTCACGGAGCCGGGCCTCGGGGCCAAAGGCGGCATCACCTGCTTCCTGGTCGACGCCGACACCCCCGGTTTCGAGGTCGGCCGCAGGCAGCGGACGATGTACGACGAGAACCAGGCCGAGCTGGTCTTCACCGACTGCCGGGTCGGCGACGACGCCGTCCTCGGCAAGGAGGGCTACGGCTTCTACTCGGCCATGAAGTGGATCAACGGCGGCCGGATCTCGATCGCGTCGATGGCGCTCGGCACCGCCCAGCACCTGTACGACCGCATGCTCGAGTACGCCAAGGTCCGCGAGGCGTTCGGCCGCAAGATCGGCGCCAACCAGTACGTCCAGGGGATGGTCGTCGACACCCTGGCCGAGCTGACGCAGGCCCGCCTGCTCGTGTACCAGATGGCCGACGCCATCGACCGGGGAGCCGACGGCCGCCAGCAGGGCGCGCTGGCCAAGTACGTCGCCACCGAGATGGTCGGCCGGGTCGCCGACCGTGCCATCCAGGTGTTCGGCGGCAACGGCTACATGACCGAGATGGGCATCGAGCGCTGGGCCCGGTTCGTCCGCGGGATGCGCCTGTACGAGGGGACGAGCGAGATCCTCAAGACCAACGTCGCGCGCACCCTCGGCCTGCCGTCGTAGCCGGCGCCGGGCCGGTAGCATGGCGGCATGAGGGCCACCCGTGGACGCGCCGCCGTCCTGCTCGCCGCGTCCGCCTGGACGCTCTGGGTCTGGACGACCCGGATCTGGAACATCGCCAGCGACCCGGCCCACAGCCTCGGCTTCAAGCTCGTGCACACCGCTCTGGCCCTGGTCTCGGTCGCCTTCGCGGTCGCCCTGGGCATCATCGGCCTGCGCATGCGCCGCGAGGCCCGGTCCTGGCCTGGAGCGCGCGAGCCCCGGTCGCCTGGAGCGCGCGAGCCCCGGTCCTCGCCTGAAGCGCGTGAGGCCCGCTCGCCTGGAGCCCGCGAGGCCCCGCTCGCCTGAAGCCCACGAGGCCCCGCTCGCCTGAAGCGCGTGAGGCCAGCTCGCCTGGAGCCCACGAGGCCCAGGCCGGGTGCGACGGGATCCGCCGCTGACCGGGTTGCGCGCCTGAGCGCGGGCCCCGGGTCCGAGTCGCCGAAGGCGGTCGCCGGAGGTCGTGGACCCCGCCTGAGACGATGCCAAAGGCATGAGCTGGCCATTTGCCGGATTGTCCTACTTGACTTGCCAGGCGCGTCGAGTAGCTTGAGCCGGACAATCTGGTCGCAGGGGGGGATGGGGTGGCATGTTCATCCAGGTCATGCAGGGACGAGTCAACGATGCCGCCGGCGTGCGGCAGGAGTTCGATCGCTGGGGCGGGCAGCTCGGCGCGGCCGCGCCCGGCTGGCTCGGGCTGACCGCCGGGGTCGCCGACGGCAACCAGCTGGTCGCCGTCTTCCGCTTCGACGACCAGGCGTCGGCGACCGCCAACGACGAGCGGCCGGAGGTGGCCGCCTGGCGGGCGTCGGTGGAGAAGCGGCTCGGCGGCCCGCCGCGGGTGCACCGGTGCCCGATCGTCCGCGCCATCAAGGGCGGCGACTCCGACAAGGCCGGGTTCGTCCGGGTCGTGCAGGCCAAGGTCATCGACGCAAGGAGGCTCGCTGCCCTGCAGAGCGAGGTGGAGCGGGGGCTGCTGGACGAAGGACACGTGCTCGGGGTGACCGTCGCCCACCACGACGAGGGCGGCTGGTTCACCGAGATCACCTATTTCACCTCCGAGCGGGCGGTCCGGGCCGCCGAGCGCGAGATGCCGGTCGACAAGGCAGTCCAGCTCGGCATGGTGCGCAGCTACATGGAGAGCCTCGAGCTGTTCGAGTTGCGCACCCCCTGGCTGCAGAGCCCCGGCCGGGAACCCGTCGGGACCGCCTGAGCGGGCGCACCTCGTCCCGCGGCTCCGGGCGCCCGCTGCTGGCCGAGCGCCCGGCTCGGTCCTCGTCCCCGGTCCCGCGGCTCCGGGTGCCTGCTGGCTCAGCGTCCAGCTCGGTCCTCGTCGCGGTCCCGCGGGCTCCGGGTGCCTGCTGGCTCAGCGCCCGGCTCGGTCTTCGTCCCGCGCGTCCACGTCGGCCAGGGCCAGGGCCTGGGCCCTGGCAATGACCTCCTTGAGGGGGCGCTGGGCCTCGACCGCCAGCCGGGCGCAGTCGGCGAACTCCGGGGCGACGTTCACCACCCGGCCGTCGTCGAGCCCGAGCTTCACCCGGACCTTGCCGCCGAACAGGCTGACCTCGACCAGCTGGCGCTCCAGCACCCACTTGCGGACGGGCACGCCGCGTACCCCGAGCGTGGAAGTCTCCCGCCACAGCAGCTCGCGCAGGCGCGCGTCTGCCCCGGGCGGGCAGAGCACTGACAGCGTGATGCCGGGCCGGCCCTTCTTCATGTGGATCGGGGTGAACCAGACGTCGGCCGCGCCGGCCGACAGCAGCCGGTCGAGCACCCACGGGACCAGCTCGGGGGTCATGTCGTCGATGTTGGCCTCGAGCACGATCCCCCCGTCGCTCGCCGCGCCGTCGCGCATGCGCTCCCCGAGCACTACCCGCAGCACGTTCGGCAGCTCGCCGTGCTGGCGGCTGCCCGCGCCGTAGCCGACCCGGGCCACCCGCATCGGCGGCAGGTCCGTGAAGCGGGTCGCCCCGGCGGCCAGGATGGCTGCCCCCGTCGGGGTGGTGAGCTCGGCCGAGATGCCGCCCGAGTAGACCGGAGCCCCCCGCAGCAGTTCGAGCACGGCCGGCCCGGGCACCGGCAGGAGCCCGTGCCCGCCCCGGACCCGGCCGCTGCCGGTGGCCACCGCCGACGCCCACATCTCGCGGACCCCGAGGTCGTGCAGGAGCAGCGCGGTCCCGACCACGTCGACGACCGCGTCCACCGCACCGACCTCGTGGAAGTGGACCTGGTCGGGAGGCTTGCGGTGGACCCGCCCCTCGGCCTCGGCCAGCCGCTCGAAGGTGGCCAGGGCCCGGGCCCGCACCGGTTCGGGCAGGTCGGCCTGGCCCAGCATGGCCCGCAGGTTCGCCCAGGTGCGCACGACGCTCGAGCGGCCGGCGTGCACCTTGACCTGAGTGGCACCGATGCCGCCGCGCTCCACCGTGGCCACTTCGAGCTGGAAGGGGTCGAGCGCGAGCCCCTCGAGCCCGGCCCGCAGCGCCTTCGGGGAGCCGCCGGCGTCGAGCAGCGCGCCGAGTGCCATGTCGCCGGCGATGCCGGCGAAGCAGTCGAAGTAGGCGAAGGAGCAGGGCGTGGTCATCGGTATGCCTCGGGCCGGGGCGTCCCAGGAACGTTCGACGCCGCCTTGATGCAGCAACCCAGCATTGTACAATCGCGCCGCTTTTCTCCATCCCCTTGCTTCCGCTCGGCCCACGATCTCTCCGAACACGGTCTCTCCGAAGAGGAGGCGACCGCCGTCGCCGCCGCCATGGGCAGGAAGGCGGGTGCGGTCACCATCCGCCTGTAGCGGTCCCGATATCCTGTCGACCACGCGCGTCCGCAGCGCGATGATCGCTCGGTCGGACCGGCTCGCGCTTGCCGCCGCCGGCAGGCCACGTGTAGGTACCGGAGGGACCCAAGGTGCTCGATCTCAAGCTCGTCCGTGAAGACCCCGACCGCGTGCGCGCGGCCCTGGCCCGGCGCGGCCCCGGCGTCGGCGACCTGGTGGACCGCCTGCTGGAGCTCGACGCGAGCAGGCGCACCCTGGTCACCGAGGTCGACGCCCTGCGGTCGGAGCAGAAGCGGCGGGGCAAGGACGTGGCCAAGGCCGCTCCCGAGGAGCGCCCCGCCGTCCTGGCCGGGCTGAAGGGGCTGGCCGCGCGGATCGACGAGGTCGAGGCCCGCCTGCGTGCGGTCGAGGCCGAGCTGGCCGGCACCCAGGCCCGGGTGCCGAACCTGCCCGACCCCTCGGTCCCCGATGGAGGCGAGGACGACGCGGTCGAGCTCCGGCGCAGCGGCGAGCCGCCCACCTTCGACTTCCAGGTGCGCGACCACGTCGAGCTGGGCGAGCTGCTGGGCGCCATCGACACGGTCCGGGCGGCCAAGGTCTCGGGCGCGCGCTTCGGCTACCTCACCGGCCCGGGGGCGATGCTCGAGCTCGCGCTGGTCCGCTTCGCCATGGACCGCCTCACCGGGGCCGGCTTCACCCCGGTCATCCCGCCCGTGCTGGTGCGGCGGGAGGCGATGTACGGGACCGGCTTCCTGCCAACCGACGAGCAGCAGCTCTACCGCGTCGCCGACGACGACCTCTACCTCGTCGGCACCTCGGAGGTGCCGCTGGTCAGCTACCACGCCGACGAGATCCTCGACCGGGGCACCCTGCCCCGCCGGTACGCCGGCTTCTCGTCATGCTTCCGGCGCGAGGCGGGCTCCTACGGCAAGGACACCCGCGGCATCTTCCGGGTCCACCAGTTCGACAAGGTCGAGATGGTGTCGTTCGTTGTGCCCGAGGCGTCCCGGGATGAGCACGAGTTCCTGCTCGCCCGCGAGGAGGAGATCCTCGCTGCCCTGGAGATCCCCTACAGGGTGGTCAACATCGCAGCGGGCGACCTGGGGGCCTCGGCGGCCAAGAAGTACGACTGCGAGGCGTGGATCCCGTCCCAGGGGACCTGGCGCGAGCTGACCTCGACCTCGAACTGCACCGACTACCAGGCCCGGCGCATCAACTGCCGGGTCAGGGAGGCGGACGGCAACCGCCCGGTCCACACGCTCAACGGCACCGCTGTGGCGGTCGGCCGGACGATCATCGCCCTGCTCGAGAACCACCAGCAGGCCGACGGCTCGGTGCGGGTGCCCGCCGCGCTCCAGCCGTACCTGGGCGCCGACGTCATCCCGCTCGCCAAGTAGACTCGACGCGGAGGAGTGGCCGAGCGGTCGAAGGCAGCGACCTTGAAAGTCGCCGGACCCGGAAGGGTCCCGTGGGTTCGAATCCCACCTCCTCCGCGTCAGCTACCAGCGGTTTCGCTGAGCCGGACGTCGGTGGGTCCGCATGGGGTCCGCATGGGGTCCGCACGGGAGTGGCGAGCGCGGCTGCCCGCGTCTGCTCCAGGTGGTCGGCTAGCGCCTCCATCTCGGACTGGACACGTGCCCGTAGGTGTCATGCTCGCGGTCGCGTGACCGAGCTGCGCCTGCACACCCTTCACGCTCACGCCCTGGGCGATCAGGACCGTTGCGCTTGTGTGGTCTCGGGGGCCGATTCCATCTGGCGCTATCGGTGGGGTCGGTCACGCTCGAGGACGAAGGCGACTACATGGTATGGGGCCGGATCGATCACTCTTGGCAAGCCGAGGAGGACTCCACCGTCATCGCCATCCGCTGGCCGTCGATCCCCTCCACCTAGCCTCGATATTTCATGAAGAGTCGGACAAAGCCATCAAAAGGCACCCGACACCGTCGCTGACCTGCGACGATGCACGCGCTTCCCTCCACCCAGGCCATCACCAAAGGGTACGGGCTCTCACCACCATCGTCGCAGGTCAGCAGGCCCCTCGGTGCCGTTCGTGAAATATCGAGGCTAGTAGCGTGCCAGGCAAACCTTTGCCCTGTTGATGACTTTGCGGATCGCAAAATGGTGTCCTTGTGGGGATAATGCGTGAATGAGTCTCGACCCGAGAGGACCTTGCGGCCGGTGCGCCTTGACCAGGCTAGAACACCGGCGACCAAAGGTCTACCCAGGTGCCGTGCGCTTGGCCGCTGGCATCACGCCACGACACATACTCGACCCTATTAACGTACCAATAGCCGGGGTTTTTGGTAAAAAGCTTACTATAGAAGGTGACGCGGACCACGTTGGCGACGGAGCATGCCACCGTGCCCGTTGGACTATTGACCCTGCATTTATCCGTCTGGTTCTGCCCCCAGAAGAAGTAACGGGTCCAATCGGCGGTGGAAAGGTACTGGACTTCGGAAGTGTTCATCGTGATGGACTGCGACTGGGAGTCCAGCCAGCAGTTCGAGCGAATACTCGGACAATACTGCCAGTGGTAGGTGTGCATGTCCACCACTGCGCGGGCATGCCCGTCACCGTCATACCAGCCGCCCGAGCAGAAGTCCAGCTTCCAAACCCCGTCGTAGTAGCTGTCGCAGAGACGGGGTGTCCGTGTGCCCGCGCTGGCCGGACTGGCCGGGACGGCGACGAACAAGCCGGCTACCAGCAGGACTGGGACAATCCGCGTGATAATTACCTTTGTAAACTTCACGCGACCAACCTTTCGTGTCCTCGCCGAAGTCCTCGTCTGAACACCCGCCTGCGCTCACGCCTACTCCAGCACACAGCGGCATCCCCACCATCCGCAGGAACAAGCGCCCCACCGCCAGGCCAGGATCACGCCGCCGCACGACGCCCGTCAAGGCAGCTTACCGGCAGCTTACCGGCAGCTTGCTTCCTGCCAACAGCTCCGCCAACCTATCCTGCTGCACATAAGAAAGCCCAGGAGGCCCGGCAGAGAGGGGTGTCTGGCGCTGCTGGACCTCATCACCTAGTCGCGCGGATCAGGGGCACTCGCTGCGTTGCGCACCCTCACCGCCATGCCAGCCATGCCGAATAGACCGGCATGATCTGCCGCTACCTCACCTGGCGAAACGCTCACGACCAGCGGCTACGAGATCGGCAGCAATGGGCACTCGCGCGTATGTCCGCTGACGGTTGTTGCGTGGAAGTGCGCCCTGAGCAGCTGGTATCCGTCCACGGCGAAGCTTGTCCCAAGTCCTAACCGGGAGCCGAAGACCGCTGATAAGGATGAGGTCCCTGGTTCAGCTACCAGCGGTTTCGCTGAGCGGGACGACGGTGAGTCCGCGTGGGATCTGCGCTCGGGTGGCGAGCGCTGTTGCGCGCGTCTGCTCCAGGCGGTCGGCTAGCGCCTCCATCTCGGACGGGAACAGGTGCCCGTAGGTGTCCAGGGTGATGCTCGCGGTCGCGTGGCCGAGCTGCGCCTGCATGGCCTTCACGCTCGCGCCCTGGGCGATCAGCAGCGACGCGCAGGTGTGCCGCAGGTGGCTCTTCGCTAGTTTGTGTGGGTGGGTGAGAAGTCAAGTCGGCCAGCGATCAGGTAGACCATCGCGATCAGGTTCTGCTTGTTGCGGTAGCCGCGGGCGCGGCGCTTGGCGGCCTGCACCAGCGAGTTGATGCCTTCCA
>DASYUT010000056.1 GCA_036000965.1 Actinomycetes bacterium | reverse complement strand
GCCAGCGGCGAGCGCGAAGCCCAGCAACCCACCACCCGCCATCAGCGGCAACGGCCGCGGCTGCACCAGTTGCCTTGGCAGCTCCGCCGGCACCCGCAGCGCCACCAGGTCGTTGACCTCGCTCTCGACGGTCAGCTCCTGGGCTCCGGCACCGACCCTGCCGAGATGCGCTGCTGTCCCGCGCCAGCCGTCGGTGACGGCAATGGAGAGCGCGAGCCCTCCCAGGACCACGAACGCGGCAATGGCAAGCACGCCGCGCGTCCTCACACGCGTTGCCCCCTCGACCGACCGCCGTTTCGGCGCAGGCTTCGGGCAAGGGAGAACGGCCTCCGGCGCGGCGATGGGGTGCGCCCGTCCAGCTCCGCTTGCTGGAGCGCGCAGCGGGCAGCGGCCGTGGCGCCGGCGGACTCCTGCAGTGCTCGGAGGCCGAGCAGGCCAGCAACCACAAGGAAGAGGGCAGGGACAACGCCCGCGTGGTCGTACGCCGCGCTGATCGAGAGCCCGGCGACGAGGACGACCAGTATGACCGCCGCCTTCGAGTACCTCGGCCATGAGCGGACGCGCACCAGCTGCCTGCCCGCACCATGCTCTTCGATCGCCATGAGCAGACGGACGGCGCCAAACATCCCGCCGCGCACCTGCAGATCCCAACGGTCGTAGGGACCTCCGCGAACGACCAGCGCCCCGGCCGCCCGCAGGGCGAGTTCAAGATCCTGAAGCCGCCTCTCAGGAGCCTGCCAGCGTTCCGTCCAGGTCGCGGAGGTGCGCCGCCGTGGGAGCGAGAGCCCGGGCCGACCATACCGCCGCCAGGGGGTGAGGCCGTGTCGCAGGCGACCCCAGAGGCGCGCTGCCGAGTGGAGCAGGTGCAGGATCGCCGTCCCGCCCTGCAACTTCAGCCGCGCAACGCGAGTTCGGGGACCGCTTGTGAAGGAGGCTCGTGCCGCGCCCAGACCGGCCTGCAGGACGGGGGCGCCGGCGGCAAGGACGAGCAGCGGCAGGGCGAGACGGAGCCGCGCCCACACGATGCCGACCGCCGAGAGTGCAGCCAACGCGGCAGTAACCAGATACCACTCGGGCATCAGCGGGAGCGACCGGAGTACGCCAGGCACGGGCTGGTCGAGCACCTGAAACGGTGCGCTGCCCCAGGTGCCTTGATAGACTCGGCCCCGCCGGCCGAGCATCTGGGCGAGACCCTTGCCGTACATCCGACCGGTCCAGCTGACATGGCCTGCGCTGTTGTACTTCTCCGGCCACTTCCTTTCCAGCAGCACCTCGGCCATGGTGTAGCCCTGCTGCTGCCTCCAATACGTGCGGACAGAATTGCGACGGTGGTGCCAGACCATGGCGGCTGCGCTGAAACCCAACGTGCCGCCTGCTTGCCGCAGCCGCCAGCAGATATCGACGTCGTCGCCGGCAGTGCGAAACTGCGGATCGAATCCGCCTATCGCCTGCAGGTCGGCTTTACGAAACGCCATGTTGCAGCCGGGAATGTGCTCGGCCTCTTGATCGGAGAGCAGGACGTGCACCGGCCCGCCGGGCGCATTGGCCACACACTCGGCGATGACCCCATCCCCAGCAGGCGCGATATTCGGGCCTCCCACTCCGACATGGCCCGTACGCAGGAAGGTGAGCGCAAGGTACGCCAGCCAGTGCGGATCAGGTCGAGCGTCGTCGTCGATGAAGGCGACGATCTCGCCAGTGGCCGCTTCGATGCCCACATTGCGCGCATGACTCAACCCACGATGGGCCGTCGTGATCTGCGCAAACCCACACTGTCTCGCGATGGCCGCGGTGGCGTCCGTCGAGCCATCGTCGACGACGATGACCTCGAAGTCAGGGTACTCGAGCTCCGGCAGGCCTTCTAAGCAGTTGCGGATCGTGCGCTGCCCGTTGTAGCTGCACACCACGACCGAGATCCGAGGCCACGGCAGGTCTGCCGCGGCCGGTACGTCGGCGAATGCCTTGCGCACAGCCGCCAACGCGGGTTTCGGGCTCCGGTCCCTGCGGGTGAGCCCGAAGTCCCAGTCATCGACCGCGGCGCCAGCCCTGAACCACTCGTCGGTCCAGGCATAGACGAAGGCGCCCGCGCAGCCGGCCGCAAACGCCGTGCGAATCTGCCAGTCGAGTACCTGCGCCTGCACGGGCTCGCCATGCCGAACGCTGTCCAGCCCCACCTCGGTCAGGACGAGCGGGCGCTCGCCGGCGATGTTCTGCAGGCGCGCCAGGTAGGCCTCGAGGCGCTCCTGGGACTCCAGGTAGACGTTGAAGCAGACCACGTCCAGGAAGGGCAGCTGCAGGTACTCCGTGGAGGGATAGTTCACGTAGGTCACAAGGGCCTGGGGATCCTCCGCCTTGGCGGCCCGGCACAGCCGCTCGAGATACCGCTCGATCCGGCGAGGGCCGAGCCAGCGCACGATCGGGGCCGGGATCTCGTTGGCGATCGCGTAGCCCAGGACAGCCGGGTGGGCCGCGCACGCACGGACCCCGGCGTGTACCAGCGCCTCGACGTCCGGTGAACCCTCTTTGTCGGCCAGATAGCCGACGTAGCGCTCCACCGACAGGCCGACCATGATGCGCAGGCCGTGCCGATACGCGGAGTCGAGCAGCCAACGTGGCGGGACGGTGTATGTCCGGACGGCATTAATCCCGTTCGCAGCCATCGCGGCGAAATCTCGCTCGACGACCTCGGGACGGGGATACTCAGCACCGTCGTCGAGCGGACGAAATGTCCCGTAGGTCACACCGCGAAGGTACAGCTTTGCGTCATCGAGGAAGAGGAACTTGCCACGTGCGCACGGACGAGGCGCAGGTTGCGCCGACTCCGACGCGGGAGGAGGTTCGAGCATCGGCAACGGTCGGCCCCCCCGCCTTCATCCCGGACTTGGCCAGAGTCTGGTGCTTGCCTTTCTTTGCGTCAAGCTTACGTTTCGCCGTTTTGCTCGGCTTGCTGACTGGATAGAGCTGATCATATCTTTCGCACAGTAATGACTTGTAGCACAGGATCGCTACAGTTGTGGTCTCAGCGGCCGGGTGGCTCGTTCCCCCCGAGTACCTGGCCCGCGCGGCCGCCGACACGGTCGCCGAGATCCCGGAGCGGCTGCTGGTCACGCGGCGGTTGCGGGCCTTCCCCCGGGTGGTCAGGCGCAAGATGTCGAACCTCGCCGTCAGGCGCGCCCGCACGAGCCACTGCTCCCACCGGCCCGGTGCCCGTCCCAGACCCCCTCAATCCCTGGCCTTGGGTCTAGGTCGGCGAACAGCCCGGGTGGGAACAGCCCGGGTGGGAACAGCCCGGGTGGGAACAGCTCGTGGCGGTGATCGGCCAGAAAGGCGTACACCGATCCGTCGGGGACCAGGTGGCAGCACCAGGTCGCCGCGTCCAGCTGGTCATCGGGAGCATGGCGTGCAGGGCTCATACCCGGGCAGTCTGCCCGCTGGCGGCCGGCGGCGCGAACCTCCGAATCGACCAAATCGACAACACCGACAGAAACACGCCCGATCAGCAGGCTCCTGACCGGAAAATGACCGCCTTTGCCAGGGTAGGCGGCAGCTGGCCCGGCCAAGGTGGTCATGAGGACGGGGTTGTGGGTTGGGTAGGTCAGGCGGCTGGGGTCAGGGTGACGCTGTAGCCAAGTGCTTGGAGCTGGCGGATGTGGTTGCGGGGCTTGCGGTCGGTGTCGATGCGGCTGCTGTAGTAGTCGGGACCGAGGTCATGGAACCGGGCGGCGGGGTCGGCGAGCAGGTGCCAGATGATGACCAGGATGGAGCGGGCAACAGCGACCAGGGCTTTGAGTTTGCCGATGCGCCTGACCAGGCGGCGGTAGCGCTGCCCGAGGAAGGTGTCGGTCTTGGCGGCGGCCGCGGCGGCCTCCCCGAGCGTGCCCTTGAGGTCGGGGTTGCCCTTGCCGGTGGCGCCGGTGCGGTGCTTGGCGCCGGACTGGGTGGTCCTGGGTGACAGCCTGGCCCAGGAGACCAGGTGTGCGGGGGTGGGGAACTGCCCCATGTCCAGCCCGAGCTCGGCGGTGAGCACGTGGGCGGCGGTGCGGCCGATCCCGGGGACCTCGTCCAGGCGGTCCACGGCGGCCAGCGGTGCCAGGGTCTTGGGGTCGGCGGCGTCGGCTGGGCCCGCCGTGGAGGGGGTCGCCGGGATGGGTGGCTGGACGCCGGCGGGTGGGCCGGGGTCGGGGGCTGGTGGCTGCGCGGCGGGGATCGCCGCGATCGCCTGGTCGATCCTGCTGGTGAGCTGGTCGATCTGGCCGCCGAGCGCGTCG
>DASYUT010000055.1 GCA_036000965.1 Actinomycetes bacterium | reverse complement strand
CTCCTCGGCGGCCTCCACCACCTCGACCCGCAGACCCGCCCGGGCGAGATAGCAGGCGCACACCAGCCCGTTGTGCCCCGCGCCGATCACTACCACATCGACCTGCCTGGTCACTCCTCCCCGCCTCGCCGGGCTCAGCCGGCCGAGGCCAGCGCGGCGTCGACCACCTGCTTGGCCTCGTCGAGAATGCGCCGCAGGTGCCCGTCGCCGAGGAAGCTCTCCGCGTAGATCTTGTAGACGTCCTCGGTGCCCGACGGCCGGGCCGCGAACCAGCCGTGCTCGGTGATGACCTTCACCCCGCCGATCGCGCCGCCCGCCGGCGCCGAGGTGAGCACGGCGGTGATCGGCTCGCCGGCCAGCTCGGACGCTTTGACGTGCTCGGGTGACAGCCGCTTGAGGGCGGCCTTCTGCTCGGGCGTGGCCGGCGCGTCCACCCGCTTGTAGACCGGGTTGCCGAACCTGGCGGTCAGCTCCTGGTAGAGCCGGCCGGGGTCGCGGCCGCGGCGGGCGGTCATCTCGGCCGCGAGCAGGCAGCAGATGATCCCGTCCTTGTCGGTCGTCCAGACGGTGCCGTCGCGGCGGAGGAACGACGCGCCGGCGCTCTCCTCGCCGCCGAAGCCGATCGACCCTTGGAGCAGCCCCTCCACGAACCACTTGAAGCCGACCGGCACCTCCACCAGCTCCCGGCCGAGGTCGGCCACGACCCGGTCGATCATGCTGCTCGAGACCAGCGTCTTGCCCACGGCGGTGCCGGGCGGCCAGCCCCGCTCCCCCCCGAACAGGTAGGCGACCATCGCGGCCAGGTAGTGGTTGGGATTGAGCAGGCCCGCGCCGCGGGTGACGATCCCGTGCCGGTCGGCGTCGGCGTCGTTGGCGAAGGCCACGTCGAAGCGGTCCTTCAGGCCGAGGAGACCGGCCATGGCGTAGGCGGACGAGGGGTCCATACGGAGCTTGCCATCCCAGTCGGCCGACATGAACCGGAACGTCGGGTCGGCCCGGTCGTTGGTGACGGTCAGGTCGAGGTCGTACCGCTCGCCGATGGCGGCCCAGTAGCCGAGGCTGGCACCGCCGAGCGGGTCGACGCCGAGCCGGAGCCCGGACCCGCGGACGGCGTTCATGTCCACCACCGCGGGCAGGTCGCCGACATAGGAGGCCACGTAGTCGTGGCGGTGCACCGTGGCGGCGGCGCTGGCCCGCGGGTACGGGACCCGCCCGACCCGGTCCGGTTCGGCCAGCAGCTCGTTGGCCCGGTCCTGGATCCAGCCGGTGACGTCGGTGTCGGCCGGCCCGCCGTTCGGGGGGTTGTACTTGAAGCCGCCGTCCTCGGGTGGGTTGTGCGAGGGGGTGACCACGATCCCGTCGGCCAGGTGCTCGCGGCGCTCCCGGTTCCAGGTGAGGATCGCGTGGGAGACCGCCGGCGTGGGCGTGTACCCGTCGGCGCTGTCCACCATCACGTCGACCCCGTGCGCGGCGAGCACCTCGACGGCGGTGCGGAAGGCGGGCTCGGACAGCGCGTGGGTGTCCCGGCCCAGGAACAGCGGCCCGTCGATGCCCCGCTCGGCCCGGTAGCGGCAGATGGCCTCAGTCATGGCCACGATGTGGGCCTCGTTGAACGCGCCCTGGAAGGCCGAGCCACGGTGCCCGGAGGTGCCGAAGGCCACCTGCTGGGCCGGGTCAGACGGGTCGGGCCGCTCCTCGTAGTAGGCCCGGACCAGCCGGTCGACGTCGACCAGCATCGACGGCTCGGCCGGCCTCCCGGCGCGCTCGCTCACGGTCACGGTCGCTCACCCCACTCCCCTGCTCGATCCGCGGCCAGGATCTCCGCCCGATCCCGCGGCCAGGATCTCTGCCCGATTCCGTAGCCTGGATCCCTGCCCGATTCCGTAGCCTGGATCCCTGCCCCCCGATCCCGCGGCCGGGATCCCTGCGCGATCCCGCGGCCAGGATCGCGCGCCGGCCTCGGCCTGGGCTCGGCCCGATGACCTTGCCACTGATCGGGGAAGGCCGCCAGCAACGCGGGTGGACGGCTTCGCCTTCGACGCCGAGGCAACCTGGCTGCGCCGTCAGGCGACGTCCCAGCCGGACAGGCTGCGCCGTCAGGCGACATCCCAGCCGGACAGGCTGCGCCGCAGGTGGGCGAGGCAGCGTGCACGGGTGGGGCCGATGCTGCCGACCGGCATGTCCAGCGCCGCCGAGATCTCGGCGTAGGTGAGCGGGGGGTCGGCCAGGAGCAGGCGGACCAGGGGCTGGTAGTGGGTGGGCAGCGACTCGAACGCGCGCCACAGAGAGGCGTCCCGCTCGGCCCTGAGCAGCGCGGTGTCGGATGGCACCCCCTCGGGCCCTGCCCGCTCCCAGGCGGAGTCGCCGCCGACCGGGATGTCACGTCGCCTGGCCCGGAGCACCCGGAGGGACTCGCGCCGTACCGTGGTGGCGAGCCAGGCGCCCAGCTTCTCGGGTGCTCGCAGGGTGGCGGCGTGCTCGAGCAGGCGCAGCCAGGCGATCTGGCTGACGTCGGCGGCCTCGTCGGTGGAGAGGCGCAACGCCCGCGCCACGGCCCACACCAGCCCGCCGTACCGCTCGACGACCTCGTGCCAGGCGGCCTCGTCGCCGGCTGCCACCCGCGCGACCAGCTCGGCCGCGTCGGCGGCGGTCGGCCCCGGGCGAGCGGCCCGTCCGGGCGGCTCGCGTTCTCCGGGTCGGCCCCGCCCGCCGGGGTGTTCCTGGTGGGAGTCGAACCGCTGGACCGGATCTGTCTCGCCCATTCGTGACCCCTTCTCGCGGGCCCGCACCCTCTCTGCGGGCGTGCGGCAGCGCAGCCGCCGCTGATCTAGGCAAGCTTGGACGCAGTGCCTTACAGACGCCTTTCAGCGCCGGCCGGCCCGGTTGCCCGCGTTCGCGCCAGAGGCGGCAGAATTCTCTTAAAGCACGGCGTCTCTCCTGTTAGGTTCATTCATCACGGTCCTGATGGAGAGGACGAGCCGCTTGCAGTTTCTGATCCTCGGGCCGCTCGAGGCCTGGTCGCAGGACCAGCCACTCGCCCTCGGCGGCAGCAGGCAGCGGGCGCTGCTCGCCGTGCTGCTGCTGCACGCCGGGCAGGTGGTCCCAACCTCCCGGCTGATCGAGGACCTGTGGGGGGAGAAGCCGCCGAGCGGGGCCGCGGGCGCGCTCTGGGTCCAGGTGGCCCGCCTGCGCAAGGCGCTCGACCCCGGCCGGCAGAAGGGAGCGCCGGACACCAGGCTGGTCACCCGCCCGTCCGGCTACCTGCTCCGGGTCGACCCCGGTGAGCTCGACCTGGACCGCTTCGACAGCCTGGTGGCGCGGGGCCGCCAGGCGCTGGCCGGCGGAGCCCCGCAGGACGCCACCCGCCTGCTCGGGCAGGCCCTGGCGCTGTGGCGGGGCCCTTCGCTTGGCGATCTCGCAGGCGAGCCGTTCGCGCGGGGACACGTCGTGCGGCTGGAGGAGCTGCGCTGGAGCGCTGTCGAGGACCGCATCGACGCCGAGCTGGCCTGCGGCCGGCACGGCGAGCTGGTCGGCGAGATCGAGGCGGTCGTCGCCGCCGACCCGCTCCGCGAACGCCCACGGGGCCAGCTCATGCTGGCCCTGTACCGCTCGGGACGGCAGGCCGACGCCCTCTCGGCGTACCGCGAGGCCCGCACGGTCCTGGTCGAAGGCCTTGGCATCGAGCCGGGCCCCGGGTTGCAGCGCCTGCAGCGGGCCATCCTCACCCAGGACCCGGCGCTCGAGTGGGCACCGCCCGCCGCGCCGGCACGGCTGCCATCTGGCGGCGCGGCGGCACGGCCGCCCGAGGTGCCCGTGGACGTCGAGCCCGTCGCGGAGAGCCGCAGGACCGTCACGGTCCTGCGGGCCGGCATCACCGCGTCCGCGGCAGTCGGTACTCCCGACCTCGAGTCGCTCGGCCCGCTCGAGGACCACTATCTGGAGCAGGTGAGACTCGTGCTGGCCCGCCACGGCGGCATGGTCCAGCAGCTCGCCACCGAGGCGGTCACGGCCGTGTTCGGGGTGCCGTCCTCGCACGAGGACGACCCGGTGCGTGCGGTCAGGGCGGCCGCCGAGCTCCGCACCGTGGTCGAGCAGGTAAGTGACGGGCTCGGCGGCGACCGGGCGCCGCGGCTGTCGCTCTCGGCCGGCGTCGAGACCGGCGAGGTGCTGGTCAGATCCAGACCGGCTGGACCGGCGGCGCTCACCGGTGGGGTGCCGAGGCTCGCCATGCGACTCGAGCAGGCGGCGGCTCCGGGCGAGATCCTGCTCGGAGCGACCGCCTACGGCCTGGTGCGGGACGCGGTCAGCGTCCACGAAGGCCCGGCGCTGCGTCCCGACGGCGCGGACGTGCCCCAGTTCTCCTGGCGGCTCGTGGCGGTGGAGCCGCGAGCGCCGGGGCGCGTCCGCAACCTCGACGCGCCGATGGTGGGGCGCTCGCGCGAGCGGTCGCACCTGCGCCACCTGCTGGAGCGCACGGTCGCCGACCGGGCCTGCCAGCTCGTGACCGTGGTCGGCCCGGCCGGAATCGGCAAGTCGCGCCTGGTCCACGAGCTGCTCTCGACCGCGGGCGCGGATGCGGCCCTGCCGCCGACCACAGGCTCGGGTGCGGCCGTGCCGACCACAGGCTCGGGGGCGGCCGTGCCGCCGACCGCGGGCTCGGGGGTGACCGTGCCGCCGACCGCGGGCTCGGGGGTGACCGTGCTGCGGGGCCGCTGCCTCGACTACGACGACGGGGTCACGCTCTGGCCGGTCGCCGAGGTGGTGCGGCAAGCCGGCGGGGTGACCGAGGCCACCACCGCGGCCGAGCTGCTCGGCTGGCTGGCCGGCGTGCTGGACGGCGAGCCGGACGCCACGGCCGTCGCCGAGCAGCTCGCCGGGCTGCTGGGGCTGACCGAGCGAGCCCCGCCGGTCCGGGAGCTGCCCTGGGCGGTGCGGAAGCTGGTCGAGTGCCTGGCGCGGCGCAAGCCACTGGTCGTCGTGCTCGACGACCTGCACTGGGCCGAGCCGGCCCTGTTCGACCTGCTCGAGTACCTGGCCGACACCGTGCGCGGGGTCCCGGTCCTGCTGTGTTGCATCGCACGTTCCGAGCTGTTCGAGACCCGCCACGACTGGCAGGCCGGACGGACCAACGCCACGCGGATCGACCTCGACCCGCTCAGCGGCGCCGAATGCGCCGCGCTGGTCGACAACCTGCTCGGGGGTGACGCCGACCCGTCCGCCACGCGCCGGCTCTGCGAGGTCGCCGACGGCAACCCGCTCTTCCTCGAGGAGCTGGTCGCCATGCTGATCGAGGACGGCGTGCTGGTTTCCGCCGCGGGCTCCTGGGTGACCACCACCGACCTGACCACCATCCCGGTCCCGCCCAGCATCTCGGCCCTGCTGGCCGCACGGCTGGACCGGCTGGCGCCCGGCGAGCGGGCCGTGATCGAGCGGGCGAGCGTGATCGGCAAGGTGTTCTACCGCGAGGCCGTGGTCGAGCTGGCTCCCGACTCGGTCCGGCCCGCCGTCGACGCCTACCTGCTGACGCTGACGGCCAAGGAGCTGATCCGGCCAGGCCCCTCCGACTTCCCAGGCGAACGGGCCTACTGGTTCCGCCACCTGCTCATCCGCGACGCCGCCTACGCGGCCATGCCCAAGCGACGCCGGGCCGAGCTGCACGAGCGCTTCGCCGGCTGGCTCGACGCCCGCGCCAGCGACCCGTACGCCGACACCGACGAGTTCGCGGCCTACCACCTGGAGCGCGCCTGCAAGCACCGCGCGGAGCTGGGGCTCACCGAACCGGGGCTCGTCCGCCGTACCGGCGCCCGGCTGGCCGCCGCCGGCCAGCGCGCCGGCGACCGCCTGGACCATCGCGCGGCCAGCACCCTGCTCACCCGGGCCCTTGCGCTGCTGCCCGACGACGACCCGGCCGGCCTGGAGCTGGTGCCTGCGCTCGTCACCAACCTGGCCTACCAGGGCGAGCTGCTGCGGGCCAGGTCGATGGCGGCCGAGGCCATCGAGTGGGCCCGGATGCTCGGCCGGTGGCGGCTCGAGGCGCGCCTGCGCGTCGAGCAGCAGATGATGACCTGGACCAGCGCGGACGCCTGGGCGGCGGACGAGGCGCGGGCCGAGCTGGAGCGCGCCATCCCCGTGTTCGAGCAGGTCGGCGACGGGAGGGGCCTGGCCGCCGCCTGGCTCCTCGTCGCCAGGCTCGAGTTCCAGCTCCTGCGCTGCGCAGCGGTGGAGGACCCGGTCGAGCGCTCGGTGCGCCACTCCCAGGCGGTCGGCGACGCCGGCCGCGTCCGCCAGGCGCTCAACCTCCTCGGCAGCGCCTACCTGCACGGTCCCACGCCGGTGCGGGAGGCCATCCGCCGCTGGCGGGCGCTCGAGCGCGAGGCCGGCGAGAACCGGATCATGCACGCCACCGCCCGCAGCTCGGTCGCCTGGCTGGAGGCCATGCGCGGCGAGTTCGCCCGGGCCGAGGCGCTGCTGCAGGAGGCGGGCGCGATCCTGCAGGACATGGCGCCGATGGTCGGCTGGATCCCGCGGGCCATCCACCGCGAGCACACCGCCTACGTCGCCAGCCTGCGCGGCGACCACGCCCGCGCCGAGGCGTCCCTGCGCGCCGGGCGCCCGGAGCTCGAAGCGGCCGGCGCGAGCGGCGTGCTGTCGACCGAGGCCGCCCTGCTCGCCGACGTCCTCTACGAGCAGGGGCGGTACGCCGAGGCCGGGGAGCTGACGCACCTCAGCGCAGGGCTCACGGTCCGCAGGGACGACCTCGGGTCGCAGGTGCTCTGGCGCAGCGTGCGCTCCAAGGTGCTCGCCCGTCAGGGCCGCGTCGAAGAGGCGCTGTGGTTGAGCGCCAAGGCGGTCACGCTCGCCGAGCGCACCGACGCGCTGAACATCCAGGCGAGCGCCTGGCGGGACCGCGCCGTGGTCCTCGAAGCGGCCGGCCGCGCCATGGAGGCACGGCCCGCCCTGGAACGGGCGGAGCAGCGCTGGGCCCGCAAGGGCAACCTGGTGGCCGCCGAGCACGCCCGGCGGCTGCTCTCGGCCCTCGTGGACGACCCCGCTGGCCGCCCGCACGCGCAGGAGGGGTGAGCCCGCGCCCGCACGTGCAGCAGGGGTGACGCCCCACGCCCGGGACAGCGGGTTGACGCCCGCAACAGGCTGGGGCGAGGCGGGGTTGACGCCCGCACCCGCGGCAGCGACCATCACGCTGAAGCGAAATGTCCTGCTTCGCCCGCTCGCTCCAGACGCGTGATCCGCCGGACCCTCCGCAGTAGCTCGACACCGCTCGGCACGATCGGGGAGGTAGCAGATGGCAGGCGAAACCAGAGGCCGCGACTTCGTCGCCGAGACCAGGACGAACCTGAAAGCGCGCGGGAAAGAGGCGCAGGTCACCGACCAGGAGATCCAGACCTACATTACGGTCTTCGAGGCACTCAAGGCCCAAGCGATCGTCGCCGGCTTCCCGTGCGGGCCCCAGCCTGGTCTCACCGTCAGCGCCGAGGACGAGCGTACCGACCAGCAGGCCGACAAGCGGCTGGATGCTTACCAGAAGATCCGGAGGCTCCTCCGCTCGTAGCGCAGACCGCGCCCGTGCCGCCGCGCGGCCGGCCAGCCGGCCTGGCGCCTGCTTGCCTGGGGTCACTGGGCCTGCCCGCATCCCAGGTGCGCGGCCGGCTGGCGGGCGTGCGGGTCGCCGTCGTCGCCCCGGAGGGGCTCGGCGCTCCGCTGGGAGCCGTCCTGACCGCCCGCGGGGTCGGCGAGCTGGTCCTCGTCGACCCGGCCGGGTGCCAGCCGGACCACCTCGACGCGCTCGCTGCAGGCTGCCACCTGCTCGCTGGCTGCTTCGACGCCGGGTCGGGCGAGGTCGACGTCTGGCTCGACGCCCGGGGTCTTGCCCACCGGGTCCCGGTCCTGCACGCATGGCTCGACGGGCCGGTGGCGCTCATCGGCCCGCTGTTCGTGCCAGGGCGGACGGCCTGCTGGGCGTGCTGGCGGGCGCGCATCCTGGCCTGCGGCGACGGCCGCGCCCGGGCCGACGCGGCGCGCCCGGAACCCCCCGGGCCACCCGAACCCGGGCCACCCAACCCCCCCGGGCCGCCGGAGCTCGCGTCGGCTGCCGCTGGGACGCTGGCCGAGGCGGCGGCCGAGGCGGCGCTCGGGCACCTGCTCGCCCCGGGCGCGCCGGGGCTCGCCGGCCGGGTCCGGGAGCTCGACCTGGGCACGGGCCGGGACCGGGTCCACACGGTCCTGGCAGTGCCCGGCTGCCCCGTCTGCGACCCGGTCGGGCCTGCCGTGCGCACGCCGCCGCCCCTGGCCGACCTGGTCGGCCCGGCCTCCGGGCCGGGCGGCGACCTCCTCGACGCCGTCCCGTCGCTGGTCGACCCCTGGTGCGGGGTGGTGACCCGGCTCGAGCGGCTGCCCAAGGACCCCCGGGAGCCGGTCCTGCCCCACGTCGTCGTGGCCGAGCTGGCCGACCTCGACGGCGCCGGGCGGACCGCCGACCGCTGGCTGCTGCACTCGGGCAAGGGGACGACCCTCGCCGAGGCGCGCCGCGGCGCGCTCGGCGAGGCGGTGGAGCGCTACGCGGGCGCCTGGCGCGACCGGGACGGCGTGGTCCGAGCCCCGCGCGAGGAACTGGACGGCGCCCTGGACCCGCGCGCGCTGGTGCTGTACGGGCCCGGGCAGTACGCCACGCTCCCCTACGCCCCCTACAGCGAGCGGACGGTGATGGGCTGGGTCGCGGGCCGGTCACTGGTGAGCGGCGCCCGCGTCCTCGTGCCCGCCCTGGCCGTGTCCATGGACTACCCGCCGGCCTCGCCCGAGGAGCGCATCTTCCCTACCACCTCCACCGGCCTGGCCGCGGGGACCAGCCTGGCCGGCGCGGTCCTGGCCGGCGCGCTCGAGGTGCTCGAGCGGGACGCCTTCGTGATCGCCTGGCTGAACCGGCTCCCCGGGCAGCGGGTCGACCCGCTCGGCCACCCGGACTCCGAGCTGGTGGACCTGGTCGGGGCGTACCGGCGCCACGGCGTGGAGGTGCGGCTGCACCGGCTGCCCAGCGACCATCCCTGCCACGTCTTCCTCTGCCTCGGGATGCAGCGGCACGGCGAGGGCCCGCCGGTGACGGTGGGGCTCGGCGCGGACCTCGACCCGGCCAGCGCGGCCCGCAAGGCCGTGCTGGAGATGGGGCAGGCCCGCCCGTTCCTCCACATGGCCCTGCGCGTCCCAGCGCTGCGGGCGCGCAGCAGGCGGCTCGGGGCCGACCCGCGCCTGGTCGCCACCGCGGACGACCACGCCCTGCTCTACGCCGACCCGCGGGCGCTCGGCGCCTTCGAGTTCCTGGAGTGCGGGTCGCCCGTCGAGCTCGACTGGCGGGGGCCGGCTCCGGCCGGCGCCCGGGCCGGCCTGCGCCGGCTCGTCGAGCATCTCTCGTCCCAGGGCGGGGACCTGCTGTACTGCGACCTCACCCTCAAGGACGTGGGCGGGACCGGGCTGCACGTGGTCCGCGTGCTCGTACCCGGCTTCCAGCCTCTCGACTTCGGGTGGAAGGCCCACCGGCTGGGGGGGACCCGCCTGTACGAGCTTCCTCACCGGCTCGGCCTGACCGACTGCCCCACCACGCCCGAGCAGCTCGACCACACCCCCCATCCCCTGGCCTGACCGGTGGCCAGGGAGCAGCGCCGCCACCTGTGAGGTGGACAGAGGTGCTCAAGGCCCTGCCGGCAGAACCGCTCAAACCTTGCGGGCAAACCTGCTCAAAAGCCCTGCGGGCAGGAGCTGTTGGAGTCCTACGGAGGATCGCATCGGCCGGACCGCTTCCGGCCGGCGGGCCCGTGGGAGATACTCCACCTACCACATAGGCGCCTGGCAGGGAGGACCACATGCCCATCGCCACTCCTGAGGTGTACGCCGAGATGCTCGACCGGGCCAAGGCCGGCGGGTTCGCCTATCCCGGGATCAACGTGACCTCCTCGGAGACGCTCAACGCCGCCCTGCGCGGCTTCGCCGAGGCCGGAAGCGACGGCATCGTGCAGGTCTCCACCGGCGGGGCCGAGTTCCTGTCCGGCCAGCAGGTCAGGGACATGGTCACCGGCGCAGCCGCGCTGGCCGAGTTCGCCCACACCGTCGCGGCCAGGTATCCCGTGCACGTGGCCCTGCACACCGACCACTGCCCCAAGGACAAGCTCGACAGCTACATGCGGCCGCTGCTCAAGCTGTCCCAGGAGCGGGTCGCGGCCGGCGGCGAGCCGCTGTTCCAGTCCCACATGTGGGACGGCTCGGCCGTGCCGCTGGAGGAGAACCTCCGGATCGCCGAGGAGCTGCTGGCCGAGTGCGCCTCGGCCCGGGTGGTCATGGAGCTGGAGATCGGCGTGGTCGGCGGCGAGGAAGACGGCGTGGTCGGCGCGATCGACGAGCGGCTCTACTCCACCCCGGAGGACGCGCTCCGCACCGCCGAGGTGCTCGGCACCGGCGAGCGGGGCCGCTACCTCCTGGCGGCGACCTTCGGCAACGTCCACGGCGTCTACAAGCCGGGCAACGTCGTGCTCCGCCCGGGGATCCTCGACGACATCCAGCGCGCCGTGGGCGCCCGGGTGGGCAAGGACCGGCCGTTCGACCTGGTGTTCCACGGCGGCTCGGGGTCGTTGCTCACCGAGATCCGCGAGGCGATCGGCTACGGGGCGGTGAAGATGAACGTCGACACCGACACCCAGTACGCCTTCACCCGGCCCATCGCCGACCACATGTTCACCCACTACGACGGGGTGCTTCGGGTCGACGGCGAGGTCGGGGACAAGAAGAGCTTCGACCCGCGCACCTACATGAAGAAGGCCGAGGCGTCGATGGCGGCCCGGGTGGTGGGGGCCTGCGAGGACCTCATGTCCGCGGGCACCTCGCTCGCCAGGTGACCCCGGCAGGGCCTGGAGGCGCCATGCCCGCGCCTGAAGGCGCCATGCCCGCGCCTGAAGGCGCCATGCCCGCGCCTGAAGGCGCCATGCCCGCGCCTGAAGGCGCCATGCCCGCGCCTGAAGGTGCCATGCCCGCGCAGACGACCGCGCTCGTCGAGCGGGTCCGGGCTTCGGTTGTCGGTGACGACGAGGTGATGGACGGGCCGTACGGCCCGCGCCGGGTGACCTACGCCGACTACACCGCGTCGGGCCGCGCGCTGGGGTTCATCGAGGACTTCATCCGCGCCGAGGTCCTGCCCCGCTACGCCAACACCCACACCGAGAGCTCAGGCACGGGGCTGCAGACCACCCGGCTGCGCGAAGACGCCCGCCAGATCATCGGCGACGCCGTCGGCGGCGGCGACCAGACCGTGGTGCTGTTCTGCGGCTCGGGCTCCACCGGCGCCATCGACAAGCTCATCGGCATCCTCAACCTGCGCATCCCCGCCGACCTCGACGACCGCTACGGCCTGTCGGCCCAGATCCCGGCCACCGAGCGACCGGTGGTGTTCATCGGCCCGTTCGAGCACCACTCCAACGAGCTGCCCTGGCGGGAGTCCATCGCCGACGTCGTCGTGATCCCCGAGGACACCGACGGCCACATCGACACCGCCCGGCTCGAGGCCGAGCTGCGCCGCCACGCCGACCGGCCCCTGAGGATCGGCAGCTTCTCGGCCGCCTCCAACGTCACCGGCATCATCTCCGACACCCCCACCATCTCGGCGCTGCTGCACCGCCACGGGGCGCTGTCGTTCTGGGACTTCGCAGCCGCCGGCCCCTACGTCGACGTCGACATGGGCTCCCCCGACACCGGGCCGGCCTACAAGGACGCGGTGTTTCTGTCACCCCACAAGTTCATCGGCGGCCCATGCACCCCCGGGGTGCTGGTCGTGCGCAGGGAACTGCTGCGCAACCGGGTCCCCACCGTGCCCGGCGGCGGCACCGTCGCCTACGTCAACCCCACCGAGCACCGCTACCTCGACGACCCGGTGCAGCGCGAGGAGGGCGGCACCCCAGCCATCGTCGGGGCGATCCGGGCCGGCCTGGTGTTCCAGCTCAAGCAGGCGGTCGGGACCCACGCGATCCAGCTGCGAGAGCAGTCGTTCATCCGCCGGGCCATCGCTTCCTGGGGCGCCAACCCCAACATCGAGCTGCTCGGCAACATCGGCGCCGAGCGGCTGTCGATCGTGTCGTTCGTGGTCCGCCACGGCCCGGCCTACCTGCACCACAACTTCGTGGTCGCGCTGCTCAACGACTTGTTCGGCATCCAGTCCCGGGGCGGCTGCTCGTGCGCCGGGCCCTACGGCCACCGCCTGCTCGGCATCGACATCGACCGGTCCCACCAGTTCGAACGCGAGATCGCCCGGGGCTGCGAGGGCATCAAACCGGGCTGGGTGCGGGTCAACTTCAACTACTTCATCTCCCAGGCCGTGTTCGCCTACCTGCTCGACGCCGTCCACCTGGTCGCCGACCAGGGCTACAAGCTGCTCCCCGAGTACGCCTTCGACCCCGCCACCGCCCGGTGGCGCCACCGCCGCGGGCTGGTCGAACCGCCACTGCGCCTGCACCACCTCCACTACGACCAGCAGGGGCAGCTCCGCTACCAGGCGCCCACCCAACGCGCCCCAGAGGCCGCGCTCGCCGGCTACCTGGACCAGGCGAAACGACTGCTCGCAGCGGCGCAGGGCCCCGACGGCCAGGCTGGGCGGCAGGCGGCCGCGCCGCTGTCAGCCGACTTCGAGGCGCTGCGCTGGTTCGAGCTGCCCGCCGAGTGCCTGGCCAGCCCGTTTCCGCCCGAGGCTCACGGGAGCAGGTGAGGCTCACGGGAGCAGGGAGAGGTCGAGCGTGCCGGTCCCGTCACCCGATCGTGAACGGTCTAGGGAAGGTCGTCCCGCTCGTAGCGGCGCTCCTCGATGATCGGGCGCTCCTCCACGATGGTGTCGGGCCCGCCGAGGGTCCGGCGCCGGCGGTAGCGCGAGTTGCTCGACAGGAACAGCGTGAGGGCGAGCCCGACCACGCCCGCGAGCATGAGGATGATGCCGACGACGTTGATGTCGAACCCGGACGTGGTCCAGTTGACCGCGAACGTGAGGATCGCGCCGATCACGATCAGGAAGATGCTGGCGCCGAGAGTCATGCCTGCTCCTTTTCGCACGGATGAACGCTCTGCTGGAGCCGAGTACCCATCGCCGACGAGCGGGAAACGCAGGCCGGCCGAGCGGCGCCGCCCACTTCCCCGCTTCTGGCGGGAAGGTGCGAGAACGAGGCAATTTGACACCTCCGGACGGAACCTGCACGTTGGTCGGGCCTTGGAGACCGGTTCGTCAGGGGGATCGAGATGCAAGCCCGGCGCCCGTGGCAGTACCGCGCGGAAGGGCGTGGGCGGTGATCGGGCCGGCGTTCCCCCAGGTGCTCGCCGCCGCCGCCGGCGGGGACGAGCGCGCCTTCACCAGGCTCTGGCTCGACCTGCAGCCCCCCCTGCTCCGCTACCTGCGCGTGCTGGCGTCCCCCATGGCCGAGGACCTGGCCGCCGATACCTGGCTCGAGGTGGTGCGCGGCCTGGGCCGGTTCTCCGGCGACGAGCCGCGCTTCCGCTCCTGGATCTTCCTGATCGCCCGGCACCGGACGGTCGACTGGCGGCGCCGCGCCGCCCGCCAGGCGACCGAGCCGGTGCCCGTGGACGCGCTCGCCCACCTGGAGGCACCCGACGACCCGGCCGCCTCGGCCCTCGAAGCCATCTCCGGGCGCTCCGCCCTCGCCCTGATCGCCACCCTGACCGAGGACCAGGCCGAGGTGGTCACCCTGCGCGTGGTGGCCGGCCTGGACGTCGCCCACGTGGCCGAGATCGTCGGCAAGCCTCCCGGCACGGTGCGGGTGCTGGCCCATCGCGGCCTGCGCCGGCTGGCCGAACGGCTGGGTCAGGACGCCCGCTCGGGAAGGGCGGTGTAACGCCATGGCCGACGAGGACGCTCTCTCGACCGAGATGCGCCGACTGCTGAACGACCCCGACGGGTCCGACCCGCTCGCCCTCGACCAGGCCGCGGCCGAGCGGCTGCTGGCCGGCGACCTCGACCCGGGCGACCTGCCGCCCGCCTACGCCAGGGTGGCCGAGGTGCTGGCAGCGGCGGCGGGGCCGCCCACCATTGACGAGCTGGCCGGGGCGGCACCCGCCCTGGCCGCGTTCAAGGCCGCGCACCCGCCCGCTTCCCCTCGGGCGGAGCACGGACGGGCGGCCCAAAGGTCGGCCGAGCACGGACGGGCGGCTCGGAGGCGTCCGGCCCCGGGGCGCCCGGCCGGGGCCGGGCGCCTCCGGGCCGGGCTGGCCGCGCTCGCGGTGGCTGCGGCGGTCTCGGTCGGCGGCACCGCCGCGGCGGTCACCGGCAACCTGCCGGCACCCGTGCAGCGGCTGGCCCGCGCGGTCCTGCCCGGGACCAGCGACCCGGGGGCCGGGTCGCTGGTCCGGGGGGCGGTCCCCCGGGCGGGCGGGAAGGCCCCGGCGGTCACCACCAGCCGGGCACCGGGCACCTCCACGAGCGGGACCGGCCCGCAGCCTGGCGCACCGGCGCTCACCACACAGGCCGCACGCGGCCTCTGCACGGCTTGGTCGGCCGGCCAGGGCGACAGGGGCAAGAAGCTCGACTCGACCTCGTTCCAGGCGCTCGCGGCCGCCGCCGGCGGCGCCGACCAGATCCCCGCCTACTGCGAGCGCATCGCACCCGGCCCGGCCAGCTCCGGGCCCGGGCAGGGAGGCTCCGGGCAGGGCCAGTCGGGCGGCCCCCCCAACAACGCGCCGCCGACCGCGGCCACCCTGCGCCTGCTGTGCAAGGACTACCTGGCCAGCAAGAGCAACGAGAGCAGGAAGCTCGACGCCGACGCGCTCGCGGCCGCCGCCGGCGGCGCCGGCAACATCCCCGCCTACTGCGAGCGCACCGCCGGCTGAGCGGTCCTGCAAGCAGCATTCGTTCTGCCCCGATCCAACCAGGACGTCCGCCGCGCGACCGCGCCCGCAGCCGCTCACCCGGGGGCCGGCTGGGGCGAAGCGGCGGTCTTGCGGCACGATGCCGGGTGTGTCCGTGACCCAGCGCGCCGAGCGCGCCGCCATTCCGCGACCGCCAGTCGCCACCAGAGGGCTGCTCGGGGTGGCAGCGGCGCTGGTGGCGCTCCTGCTGGCCGTGGCCAGCCGCTACGGCTACCACCGCGACGAGCTCTACTTTCTGGTCGCGTCGCGCCACCTGGCCTGGGGCTACGTCGACCAGCCGCCGCTCACTCCCGCCCTCGCTGGGCTGGCCCGGCTGCTGTTCGGCGACTCGCTGCTCGGCCTGCGGCTCCTGCCCGCCCTGGCGGTAGGCGCGCTGGTCGTGGTGACCGGGCTGCTGACCCGGGAGCTGGGCGGCGGCCGCGCCGCCCAGCTGCTCGCCGCGGCCTGCGTGGCCGGCTCGGGCGTCACCCTGGGCACCGGGCACCTGCACTCCACGACCACCTACGACCTGCTTGCCTGGGCGGTCGGGCTGTGGCTGCTGGTCCGCCTGCTCGGCACCGGCGACCGCCGGCTGTGGCTGCCGATCGGCCTGGTCGCGGGGGTCGGCCTGCTCAACAAGGCCACCATGGCCCAGCTCGCCGGCGCCGGGCTGGTCGGCGTGCTCGCCGACCGGGACGCCAGGAGCCTGCTGGCCAGCCGCTGGCTGCTGGCCGGCGCCGCGGTCGCGGCGCTGCTGTGGGCGCCCTACCTGGCGTGGCAGGCCGGCCATGGCTGGCCGCAGCTGGCCGTGTTCGCCGACCTGCGCGCCGAGGACGGCGGCCTCGGCGCTGGCCTTGCCTTCCTGCCGTTGCAGCTGCTGGTGACCAACCCGCTGCTCGCGCCGGTGTGGCTCCTGGGGCTGGTGGCGCTGCTGCGCGACGGCTGGGCACGCGCCTGGCGGCCGCTGGCCGTGGCCTACCTGGTGTTCGTCGCCTTCTACATGCTGGTCGGGGGCAAGCCGTACTACGCCTTCGGCTTCTACCCGGTCCTGTTCGCAGCGGGCGCCGTCCGGCTCGCCCGCCGGCGCGAGCGTCACGGCGGGGGCGGCCTGCCGCTGCGCCGGCTGCTGCCGGCGGTCGCGCTGGCCGCCGCCCTGCCCCTGCCGCTGCTGCTGCCGGTGCTGCCCGCCTCGACGCTCACCGTGGTCGCCAAGGCGAACTATGACGCCGGCGAGACCTTCGCCTGGCCCACCTACGTGGCCCAGGTGCTGCGGGTACGCGACGGGTTGCCGCCGGCCGAGCGGGCCGCGGCCATCGCCGTGACCGCCAACTACGGAGAAGCGGGCGCCCTGGCCCGCTACGGCGGCACCTGGGGACGCGACGCTGTGTTCAGCGGGCACAACTCCTCCTGGTGGTGGGGGCCGCCGAGCGGCGACGGGCGGGTGGTGATCGTGGTCGGCTACTCCCAGCGCCGCGCCTTCCTCCAGGAGCGCTTCCGGTCGGTCACCCTGGCCGCCCGGCTGGACAACGGCCAAGGGGTCGACAACGAGGAGCAGGGCCAGCCGGTCTGGGTCTGCCGGGACCTGACCGGCACCTGGGCGAGCACCTGGCTCGGCTGGCGGCACTACTCGGGCTGAGCCAGGCGATGCCACTGCCGCGCGCCCTGGCCAGGACCCTCGCGACCGATCAGCCCCCGGGTCGGGGCGAGTGGGTGCCGACGATCCGGAGCTGGCCAGCCGGCTGAAGGCGCTCGCCCGCCGGCGCCTGGGAGTGGGCCGCTGAACCGAGGCTCATGCTGAACCCACAGCGGAGTTTCAGCTGACCCTCAGCGGGCCTCAAGGTCCGCTGGCGAGTATCCACCACGAACGATCGCGAGGATGCGGAGGACCAACGCGGTGAGAACGGCGTCACCGATCGTGCGGACCTGGGCGCTGGCCCGCACCTACCGGCGCGGGTCGATCCCCGTGCCGGTGCTGACCAGCGTCGATCTCGAACTGCGCGCCGGCGAGTACGTCAAGGCGCTGCAGTCCGCCCTCAAGGCGGCGGGCCACGACCCAGGCACGATCGACGGGACCTTCGGCGCCGGCACGGTCGCCGCGCTGGAGGCATGGCAGGGCGACCAGGGCCTGGACGAGACCGGCACGCTCGGCCTGTCGTCGTTCGTGTCCTACCCGCCAGACTCGGTCGCGCTGCAGGTCCTGGTGAAGGCAGGCGAGCAGGTCGGCCCGCAGACGACCCTGGCGACTCTGGGCGTGCCGGGCGGGCTGGTCGCGCAGGCCGACGTCAGCCAGCTCGACGTCTCGCGGCTGCGCCCGGGCCAGCACGCCCAACTCATGTTCGACGCCCTGTCCGGGGCGACCACCCAGGCCACGGTCACGTCGATCCCGGCCCAGGCCGAGAGCACGCAGTCGACGGCCGGGTCGAACACGGTGGTGCAGTACGCGGTGACCGTGCAGCCGACAAGCCCGCCGACCGGTGCCCGCGCGGGCATGACCGGCCAGGCCAGCGTGGTCGTGGTCAGCCAGCAGGGGGTGGTGATCGTACCGACCTCCGCGATCGGCGGGAGCGCCAACACCCCCACCGTCGAGGTCATGCTGGACGGCGAGCCGGTGACCCGCCAGGTCATCGTCGGGCTCACCACCCCGAGCGGCACCGAGATCGTCGCCGGGGTGCAGCCCGGCCAGGAGGTCGTGACCGGCGTGACCGCCAGCAGCCAGCAGAGCGGCACCGGCACCCAGACGCAGACGCCGACCCGGCAGGGCGGCGGCTTCGGGGGGGTCGTGCAGTGATCTTCGAGGCGATCCGCCTGGGCGTCGACCGGCTGCGCGCCAACGCCGCCCGCTCGGCGCTCACCGTGATCGGGGTGATCATCGGGGTCGGCTCGGTGGTCACCCTGGTCGCGGTGGGGCGCGGCTCCGCCGCGGACGTCAACGACCAGTTCAGCGGCCTTGGCGCCAACACCCTCACCGTAACCAGCGCCCGCGGCTTCGCCCGCGGCTTCGGCCGCGGCGTCGCCGGGGCGGCGGGATCCGCCAACAGCCTCAAGCTGTCCGACCTTGGCGCCCTCCAGAAGCTCAGCACGGTGGCCGCGGTCGCCCCGGTGGTACAGGCCCAGGAGACCATCACCGGCGGGGCGACCAGCGTGCAGTCGCCCGTCAAGGGCACCACGACGACCCTGATGCGCACCGACCACCTCCGCGACCGCGCTGCGCTACCAGGGCTTCGAAGTCGAGGAGGCGGCGACCGGTCGTGCCGCCGGCTCGGCCCGCCGCTGATCCACACCATCCGCCTGGTCGGCTACACCCTTCGGCTCCCGGCGAACCAGACGGAGTGAGTCATGGTGACCGGATGGCGGCGGTCATGGCCGCGACCGCTGTCCCCGCCGCGACCGCTGTCGCTCCGGGGCCGCCTCCTGGCCGCCCTGCTGGTGCTGGTCGTCTGCGGGCTGGCCGTCGCCGACGTGGCCACCTACGCGGCGCTCCGCTCGTTCCTGCTCGGGCGGGTCGACCAGCAGCTCGACAGCGCCGACCGCAGCATCGAGCGCGCCATCGAGCGCGCCTTCACCTTCCCCGACCCGGGGGGAGGCTCATCCCGGCTGCTCGGCCAGCTCCCCCCGGACGTGTTCGTGCAGATCAGGGACCCGGACAACAACATCCTCGGCAACTTCTAGAGCTCCACCAACCGTAACGCGACGCCGCCCACCCCGCGCCTGCCCACACAGCTCCCCGTACCCGGCACGACATCCGGGTCGGGCTCGGCGTCCAACTCCGACGGGGGCCCGCCCGTCGACGAACCGGCCGTGTACCTGACGGTCGCCGCGGCCGAGCGGGGCGGGCCGCGCTTCCGGGTGCGGGTCTCGGAGCCACCGTTCGGTGGCGGCACCCTGGTCGTAGCCCTCCCGCTCGACCAGGAGGCTGGGACCCTGAACCGCCTGATGCTCATCGAGATCCTGGTGACCGTCGCCGTCCTCGCCGCGGCCGTCGCCGTAGGGCTGTGGCTGGTCCGCCTCGGCCTGCGGCCGCTCGACGAGATCAGCGCGACCGCGGCCACCATCGCCCGCGGAGACCTCACCCAGCGGGTGGCACGGGCCGAGCCCGGCAGCGAGGTCGGCCGGCTGGGGCAGGCCCTCAACCTGATGCTCGGCCAGATCGAGGCGGCGTTCGCCGAGCGCCGGGCGTCCGAGGCGCAGCTCCGGCAGTCGGAGGAGCGGCTGCGGCGCTTCGTCGCGGACGCGTCGCACGAGCTGCGCACGCCCCTGGCAGTCATCCGCGCGTACGCCGAGCTGTTCCGCCGCGGCGCCGACCGTCACCCCGAGGACCTGCCGCGGCTGCTGCGCCGCATCGAGAGCGAGGCGACCCGGATGGGCGCACTGGTCGAGGACCTGCTGCTGCTGACCCGGCTGGACCAGCGCCGCCCGCTGCAGCGCCGCCCGGTCGACCTGGGGGCGGCGGCCACCGAGGCGGTCGAGGCCGCCACGGCGGTGGAGCCCGCCCGGCCGCTGGAGCTGAAGCTCGGCTCAAGCGGCGGCGTGACCGACTCGGTGGAGGTGCTCGGGGACCCGGACCGGCTGCGGCAGGTGGTCGACAACCTCCTCGCCAACGTCCGCGCCCACACGCCGGCGGACGCGCCGGCCCAGGTGCAGGTGTGGTCCGACGCCGCCAAGGGCGTGGCGATCGTCGAGGTCGCCGACCGCGGCCCTGGCCTGACCAGGGAGCAGGCCAAGCGGGTGTTCGAGCGCTTCTACCGGGCCGACGGCTCCCGCTTCCGGTCGCCGTCGCATGACGGCGGCGCCGGGCTCGGCCTGTCGATCGTGGCCGCGATCGCCGCCGCGCACGGCGGCCGCGCCGCAGTGCGCTCGGCTCCAGGAGAGGGGGCGGTGTTCCGCGTCGAGCTGCCCCTGTTGGCCTCGGCCGAGGCCAACGGCGAGGCCAGGGGATCCGGGGGGCTCGAGAGCGAGGCGGAGCCGAGCGTCAGCGCCCGGAGAGACACGGGGACGCCGGGGTGAACGTGGGCCGGTCCGCGGTGGGCCGGCCCCACGTCACCGAGGTGAGCCAGGGCCAGGCGGCTCCGGATCAGCCGGCGTTCGCCAGCCGGGTGGCCAGCGTCACGGTCGCCGACCGGGTCTGGCTCTGCCCGCTTGGCCGCCAGGTGAGCTTGATCTTGTTCCCCGGCTTGTGTCGGGCGACGACCGAACGCAGGTCGGCCGGGCTGCTGATGGTGGTGCCGTCCGCGGCGGTGATCATGTCGCCCGGCTGCAGGCCCGCGGCCGCTGCCGGCGTCCCGGGCTCCACCGCGGCGACCAGCGCGCCGGCGCCCTGCCCGGCGTCCGAGAGGTCCACGCCGAGGAACGCGGTCGGGGTCCCGCTGGCGTTGCCGCCACCCGTGACGTTGCGGCCCGCCCGCAGCGCGGGCAGCACCTTGAGCACCGTGTCGGTCGGGATCGCGAAGCCGATGTTCTGCGCCGGCTGGCCACGCGACCCGGCGGCGATCGCGTTGGTGATGCCGACCACCCGCCCAGCGGTGTCCACCAGCGCACCGCCGCTGCTGCCCGGGTTGATCGCGGCGTCGGTCTGCAGCAGCCCGCGCAGCGCAGCGGCGCCCTCGCCGGCCGGGAGATCACGGTTGAGGGCCGAGATGATGCCCTCGGTGACTGTCGGCGCGCCGCCGTAGCCCTCGGCGTTGCCGACCGCGAGCACCTGGTCGCCGACGTGCACGGTCGAGGTCGCCGCGAAGGTGGCGGTTGGCAGGCCGGATAGGCCCTGCAGGTGCAGAACGGCGAGGTCGACGCTCGAGTCCGAGCCGACGACCGTGGCGGTCACGGTGCCGCTGTGGCCGGGGACGTGCACCCGCACCGAGCTGGCGCCCGCCACCACGTGGGCGTTGGTGACCACCTCACCGGCGGCGCCGGTGATGATCCCGGTGCCGGCGCCGCCGCTGCCACCGCCGCCGAAGAAGCCGCCCTCACCGCCGCCGGCAGTGGTGATGTCGACCACCGAGGGCGCGATCTTGGCGAGCGCGGCCCGCACCTGGCTGGTGGTGCCGGTCGCGGGCACCGCGGCGGCGCTGGCCGCCGGGCCGCCTGCCGGCACCTGCGCGCCGGCGTGGCCTTGGGTCGCGGCGACGATCGCGCCGCCGATCCCGCCCGCCAGGACCGCGGTCACCAGCAGGGCGAGCGCCATGCGCCAGCCACGGCCACGGCCCGCGCCGCGGCCTCTGCCCCCCACGTCGGTCGGCGGCCCGCCGTACGAGGGCGGCACGCCGTGCGGGGACGTCCAGCCATACGAGTGCGGCTGGGGGTAGGCCGGAACCGAGGGCGAGGGCAGCTGGTCGTACGGCGTGGGCGGCACTGGCTGGGTCTGGCCGCCCTC
>DASYUT010000054.1 GCA_036000965.1 Actinomycetes bacterium | reverse complement strand
TTCCGGATGCTCAAGCAGACGCTGGGCTGGACCGCACCGAAGCTCCGCGATGCCCAGGCCGCCGACCGGTGGACCTGGCTGCTCACCGCCGCGCATCCCCAGCTCCGCCTCGCCCGGCCGCTCGCCAACGATCTGCGCCGACCATGGCAGCGACCCGCCCCGCCCGGTCGGCTCACCCCGGCCCGCGTCCGGCGAGGGTTCCGGAACATCCGCGCGAAGACCACGTGCCCAGCCGGTGCACCAAAACCCGGCAAGCCCGGCCCTGGACGGCCACCCCGTTCCACCAACCGCCGTCCCGCACCCCGTCACCACGTCGGGAAACGATCAAACGCGAGACCACACTCGCCGCCCGATTCGGGCAGGCAGCTTAAACGGCAAGCTCAGACAGCGTACCTACCTGCGCGCAGACGGGATGCAGTATCCGGAAGGCGGCGTAAGGGCCCGATCGAGCAGCGTCAAGGAGCGAAACGTTCTCCTACTGCTTCGCCGGCGGGGCGCCGCCGGGCAGCCGCTCGGTGAGGGCGGTGTAGCGGCGCCCGGCGCCTTGGGTGCGGACCGCCTTGGCCAGCGCGCGCCGGCTGCCGACCAGCACGACGAGCTGCTTGGCGCGGGTCACGGCGGTGTAGAGCAGGTTGCGCTGCAGCATCAGCCAGGCGCCCATCACCAGGGGGATGACCACGCAGGGGTACTCGCTGCCCTGGGAGCGGTGGATGCTCACGGCGTAGGCGTGGGTCAGCTCGTCGAGCTCGTCGAACCCGTAGCCGACCTCCTCGTCCTCGTCCAGCAGCACCCGCAGTTCCTGGTCGTCGAGTGAGAGGGCGGTGACGATCCCGACCGAGCCGTTGAAGACGCCGGCGGTGCCCTTGTCGTAGTTGTTGCGGAGCTGCATGACCTTGTCGCCGACCCGGTAGACGCGGCCGCCGAAGCGGCGCTCGGCCAGCCCCTCTCGCGCCGGGGTCAGCGCGGCCTGGAGGCGCTCGTTGAGCGCGCCCGCACCGGCCGGACCGCGGTGCATGGGGCACAGCACCTGCACGTCGCGTCGGGGGTCGAGCCCGAACCGCCGCGGCAGGCGGGTGGCGACCACGTCCACGACCAGGTCGGCGGCCTGCTCGGCGTCGTCGGCGGCGAACAGGAAGAAGTCGGGAAGGCCGTGGGTGACGGGCTGGTGGCCGGCGTTGATGCGGTGGGCGTTGGTGACCACCCCGCTTCGCTGCGCCTGCCGGAACACCTTGGTCAGCCGCACGCGCGGCAGGGTGGCGGCGGCGAGCAGGTCACGCAGGACCTCCCCGGCGCCGACGCTGGGGAGCTGGTCGACGTCGCCGACCAGCAGCAGGTGGGCGCCGGGCGGGATCGCCTTGACGAGCTTGTTGGCCAGCAGCACATCCAGCATGGAGGCCTCGTCGACCACCACCAGGTCGGCGTCCAGCGGGTGGTCGCGGTCGAACGCGGCGTCCCCACCGGGGCGGAGCTGCAGGAGCCGGTGCAGGGTGGCGGCCTGCATGCCGGCGAGTTCGGCCAGGCGTTTGGCGGCGCGGCCGGTCGGCGCGGCCAGCAGCACCTTGGCGTGCTTGGCGCGGGCCAGCGTGACGATGGCGCGGACGGTGTAGCTCTTGCCGCAGCCGGGCCCGCCGGTCAGCACCGCCACCTGTTCGGTCAGCGCCAGGCGGACCGCCGCGGCCTGCTCGGGCGCCAGGGTCGTAGCCGTTGTCCGGCCCAGCCAATCGAGCGCGACCGCCCAGTCCACCGCCTGGAACGCGGCGAGCCGGTCGGCGGGGGCGCGCAGCAGGCGCAGCAGCCCGCCGGCCAGCGCGGCCTCGGCGCGGTGGAAGGGGACCAGCCAGACGGCCCTGCCTGCCCTGTCAGGGTCGCCCTGCGAGCCGGGGGCGGCGGGCAGGGGTTCGGCGACCACGCCCTCCTCGGCGATCAGTTCCTCCACGCAGCGCCCAGCAAGCTCGGCGTCGATATCCAGCAGCTTGGCGGCTCTGGCCACGAGCTCGGTCTCGGGGAGGTAGCAGTGGCCGTCGTCGCTGGCTTCCGACAGCGTGAACTGCAGGCCGGCCTTGACCCGCTCGGGGCTGTCATGGGGGATCCCCAGGCGCTGGGCGATCGTGTCGGCGGTCTTGAAGCCGATGCCCCACACGTCGGTGGCGAGCCGGTACGGCTCCCGCCGGACGACCTGGATCGCGTCGTCCCGGTAGCTCTTGTAGATGCGCACCGCCAGC
>DASYUT010000053.1 GCA_036000965.1 Actinomycetes bacterium | reverse complement strand
CCCCCCCCCCCCACGGCCCCCCAAGAGCGCCTGTGCCATGGTCAGGGCGACCGGTGGATCCATGCGGGTGGTGCTGATCGCCAACCCGCACGCCAGCCGGTTCAGCGGGAGGCAGCGCGACCGGGTCGCGGCGGCACTGGCCGCCCGGCACAAGGTCGAGCTGGTGCAGACGAACCATCCGGGGCAGGCGACCGTCCTCACCCGCCGCGCGGTGGCCGACGGGGTCGAACTGGCGGCCGTGCTCGGCGGCGACGGCACGGTCAACGAGGTGGTGAACGGGCTCCGCGACTCGGGCGTGCTGCTTGGGCTGCTTGGCGGCGGACGCACCAACGTGCTCGCCAGAGGCCTCGGGCTGCCCGCCGACCCCGACAAGGCCGTGGCGCGGCTGCTGGAGCTGCTGGCGGCCGGCGCCCGGCGGCGGCTGTCGCTCGGCACCGCCGACGGCCGCTGCTTCGCCCTCAACGCCGGCCTCGGCCTCGACGGGGCGATCGTCCGCGAGGTCGAGCGCCGCCAGCGGGCCAAGCAGCTCTACGGCGACCGCGCCTACGTTGCCGCCGGTCTGAAGACCTTCCTGGTCGACTACGACCGCGACCATCCCCACCTGGCCGTGCACCTGGACGGCGGCCGGGCGGCGCTGCGCGGCTACTTCGCCCTGGTCGGCAACGGGGATCCCTTCACCTATCTGGGCCGGCGGCCGTTCCGGCCGACGCCGCTGGCGACCTGGGAGGGAGGACTGGACCTGCTGGTCGCGCAGACGATGGCGACCAGGCAGCTGCTGCGGGCGCTCACCGGCATGCTCTCGCCCCACCCGCGGCCCGCCTACCCCGGGCTGCCGGTCCACCACGACGAGGACGGCTTCACCCTCGAGTCCGACATCCCGATGGCATTCCAGCTCGACGGCGAGTACCTGGGCGACCGCACGAGCGTGGTGATCGGCTGCCTGCGGGGCGCCCAGCCGGTGGTCGCGCCGCGCCGTGCGTAATTCTCCCGAGTGGTATCGGTCATTCTAATTAGGTGCTAATCGAAGTGTGCAGGGAAAAGAACGGACTGCGAGCGTTTCATGGCGTTGCGAGCGGGTATCTTGGCTGCCAGCCAGCCCCTCGAGCAGTGCAAGCGGCAAGGGTGCAGAGGCATTTGGTGCAGATTCTTCCACTCAAGCGAGAATTTGGTGCTTCCCAAGGCCGTTCCGCTGCCCTAGACTCACGCCGCTCTTCGTGGTTGGGTTGAGGAGTAGCACCCATTCGCGAGCCCCAGAGCAAAGGCCCCTTCCCCCAGGGCTTGCACCGGAAAGTGAGGATGTGTCAATGGATTGGCGCCATCGTGCCCGCTGTCGCGATGTCGACCCAGAGCTCTTCTTCCCGGTTGGCACCACCGGGCCGGCGGAGGCTCAGGTCCAATCGGCCAAGGCCATCTGCGCCCTCTGCCCCGTCCGCGACGAGTGCCTGCAGTGGGCGCTTGACACGGCGCAGGACGCGGGCGTCTGGGGCGGTCTGTCCGAGGAGGAGCGGCGTGCGCTGCGCCGCGGGCAGCGCCGCAAGGTGCGGATCGCCTGAGCCAATTCCATCACGCTCACTTCCCATCGCCTGATCCCTTGTCCGGATCGACGGGTTTATTCATCTAGCGAGAAGCGGTACGATCCAGATGGACGAATCCGCCGGCGGAGGGGGCCGTATGGGCGATGTCGTTCGCATCCTCGTGGCCGACGACCATCCGCTGACCAGGGATGGCATCAAGGCCGCGTTGGCGATGGACGCGGAGCTGGAGGTGGTCGCCGAGGCCAGCGACGGGCAGGAGGCGGTCAGCCTCGCCGAGGCGGTGCAACCCGACGTGGTCCTGATGGACCTGCGTATGCCGGTCCTCGGCGGGATCCGGGCCACCCAGGCGATCACCCGGAGCGTGCCGGGCGCGCGGGTGGTGATCCTGACCGTCGAGGAGACCCAGGCCAGGGTCGGCGAGGCGATCCAGGCGGGCGCCGCCGGCTACCTGCTCAAGGACATCGACGCCCACGAGCTCGCCAGGGCCGTGCACCTGGCCGCCGAGGGCTCCGCGGTCATCCACCCCAACCTGACGCGCCAGTTCATCGAGGAGATCCGGCAGCTCACCAGGGGCGAGCAGAGCGTGTCGACGCTGTCGACCAGAGAGGTCGAGGTGCTGCAGATGATCGCCTACGGCTCCACCAACCGGGAGGTCGCCGAGGCGCTGCACATCTCCCCGCAGACGGTCAAGACCTACCTGGAGCGGATCTTCACCAAGCTGGGGGTCTCCGACCGCACCCGCGCCGTCGCCGTCGCCCTCAAGCACGGCATCGTCGAGTAGTAGGGTACGGCCCATGGGTGAGGCGCTGCTCTTCCTGCTGGTCGGGGGCGCCGCGGTGGTGGCCGGCCTGGCACGCGGCGGGGTCCCTGGCGGCCTGGTGTCCACCAGCGTCCGGGCCAAGCCGCTCGCCGTGGCCTGCCTCGGCGTCCAGGCGGTGGTGGTGGCGCTGCCGCTGCGCGCGATCGGGCTCCCGCTCGGCCTCGGCGCGCTGCTGCTGGCGCTGGCCCTTGCCACGCTGCTCGGCATCGCCAGGGCCAACGGGCGCCTGCCGGGGGTGCCGCTGATCGCGCTCGGCCTGCTCCTCAACCTGGCGGTGGTGCTGGCCAACGCCGGCGTGCCGGTGTCCGAGACGACCCTGACCAGGGCCGGGATCGCGACCGAGCGACCCCTGCCGGCGCGCCCGGACGCCAAGCACGTGCGGGCAGGGCCCTCGACCCGCCTCGACCTGCTCGGCGACCTGCTGGCCGTGCGGCCCCTGCGGGCCGTCACCGGCTTCGCGACGGTGGCGGAGCTCGCCGGCCTGTTCCTGCTGCTGCAGCACCTGATGCTGGAGGCCGCCCCGTTCCGGCGCCGGGAACGGGACGGCGACGGCGATGGCGACGCCGCCGGAGGCGCCCACGAGGCCCGGACGGTCCCCTGGTCGACCTGGGCGGACTAGCCGCCCCGGTCGACCGCACCGCGGTTGTCGCGGCCGGCGCTCAGCCGGTCGGCTCCTCCCGCAGCTCGTTGGCCAGCTCCCGGATCTTGGCCTCCGGGTAGCGGCGGTGGCCGCCGAGCGTCTTCAGGAAGGGCAGCTTGCCCTCCTTGGCCCAGCGGGAGACGGTCTTGGGCGAGACGTGCAGGATGTCGGCAACCTCTGCGGTGCGCAGATAGCTTGGAGCCTCGATCCGGGAAGTCGACTTGCGCTGTGCCACCGTTCGTCCTTTCTCTAGTCCGGACCCCGACAGGGCGAGCCGAGATCCGGGAAGACCGGGCTGGACCGGCTGTTCGTCCGACCAGACAGAAGGACGTGCGGCGGAAACGGGTCTGTCGGTCACCCCTCGCAGGGTGCAGTGCGAACACGGCGATTATTAGGACTGGCCCGAGCGCCCACCATAGCCCGGTTGGGCGGTTTCGGCTCCGATCTACCTACTGTGCGTTCCCTACGGAGCATGAGCAGATCAACGCCCAGAGTAGCGATGATGGCCGGGCAGCCGGTCCCGTAACCAGCCCGCCGTCGTGCTCAGTCCCTCCTCCAGCCGCGTCCACGGATGCCAGCCGAGCGCCTTGGCGGCCTGCGCCGGGTCGAGGGCCGAGCGGCGGGGGTCGCCCGGCCGGGCCGGCGCCCATTCGGGCTCCCCCGACCAGCCGAGCTTGCCCGCAAGCCGCTCGACGACGTCGAGCGCGGAGGTCGCGACCCCGGTGCCGACCAGCACCCGGCCGGGCGGCGTGCCGGCATGGACGGCGCGCGCGACGGCGTCGACCGCGTCGTCCACGAACAGGAAGTCCCGCTCCTGGCGGCCGTCGCCCTCCACCCGCGGCGGCTGGCCCTGCAGCATCGACCAGGCGGCCCTGGCGACCAGGCCAGGGCCGAGCGGGTCCTGCCGCGGGCCGTAGACGGTCCCGAGGACCAGCGTGGCCACGTCCAGCCCGCGGGCGGCGAACACACCGGCGTAGGCCTCCACCGCCAGGCGGGCGGCTCCGAACGGGTGCGCCGGCAGGGGCGGCTCGTCGGCCTGGGTCGCGCCGCGGCGCTGGGAGGGGTGGAGGTAGGCGCCGGAGGAGATGAGGACCACCCTTGCCCCGCTGTCGGCGCCCGCCCGCAGGACCTCGATCCCGGCGGGGATCACCGCCCGCGCCTCGCCGGTGGGGTCCGACCAGGCGCGTACCGGGTCGGTCGCGGTGGCCAGGTGCACCCACGCGTCGGCCTCGATCCGGCCGGCCAGGGTGGCCAGCCCACCCTGCGCGACGTCCATCCGGTGGAAGCGGATCCCGCCGCGGCGGCGCGCCTCGGTCAGGTTGGCCAGGTGGCCATGGGAGAGGTCGTCGACGACCACCACCTCGTCACCCTCGGCCTGGAGCCGATCGACCAGGTTGGCCCCGAGGAACCCGGCGCCACCGGCGACGACGACGAGCACGGAATACCTCCCTGGTCCGCAGGAGCGGAATTCTCGGGCAGGCTATCAGGGAGGGGGATGCACCGGACGAGGCCGCCGGTACACGCGCCGCGGCGGCCAGTAGGCGAACCGGACGCGGCCGACGAAGGCGTCGCCTGGCACCGGTCCGAAGTCGCGGCCGTCGCTGCTGGCGGCCCGGTTGTCGCCGAGCACCAGGTACTCGGCCGGCCCGAGCCGCAGGTCCAGCCGGTCGCCCCCGCCACCTTCGAGGTAGGGCTCGTGCAGGACGCGGCCGTCGACCTCGATCCGGCCCCCGGCCAGTCGCACCCGCTCACCGGGAAGCCCGACCACCCGCTTCACCACCTCGAGCCCGCCGGTGGGGTCTGTCACCAGGGGTCCGGGGAACCCCGGAGGGGTGCCCCGGTCGGACGGGGCGCTTGCTGCCCCCCCGGTCGGTCGGGGGCGGGGCAGGACCACCAGGTCGCCTCTGGCGGGGGGGCGGTCGAGCGGGCCGACCGCGATCCGCTGGCCGGGGACCAGCGTCGGCCGCATGCTCTCGCCCTGGACGAGCATGGGCTCCAGCCGGGCCAGGCGGCCGGCCACGGCGGCGAGGGCAAGGGCGCCCAGCGCGGCAGCGGCGGCCAGCAGGCCGCCGCGCCTCCTGGATCGACCGGTCCGGCGCATGGCGGCATGATGCCGCGCCGGTGGTGTGCGGCGAAAGCAGCGGTGGTAGTACCGTCGGGCGAGTTGCCGACGGAAAGGGACGATGCCCATGACCGCCAAGCGCGTCGCCGCCTGGCTCCGCCCCACCCGGGTCGTTCATGCCCACTGCGACCTGCCGTGTGGCGTCTACGACCCGGCTCAGGCCCGGATCGAGGCCGAGTCGATGGCGAAGATCGTCGAGAAGTACCACGCCAGCGACGACCCGGTGTTCCGCGACCGCGCCCTGCTGCTCAAGGAGCAGCGTGGCGAGCTGGTCAAGCATCACCTGTGGGTGCTGTGGACCGACTACTTCAAGCCCCAGCACCTGGAGCAGTTCCCCAACCTGCACGACCTGTTCTGGCAGGCGACCAAGGCAGCCGGCAAGGCCAAGCAGTCGGTCGAACCGGCCGACCAGCAGAAGCTGCTGGACCTGATCGACGAGATCGACGGGGTCTTCCAGAAGTCGAAGAGCGGCTGACCACCCACAGCCGGTGGCCGGCCCCCTGAGGAGCCGGCCACTCGGTCATCTCTGGGGCACCCACGTGCCCGCTGGGCGTTCGTCAGGGGCTGGCCAGGCGCTTGCCCCGGTAGTTGGGGAAGATCAGGGGCTGGTGCTGCCAGCAGAACCCGCTCTTGTTGTAGATCGACAGGCGCGTGTCGCAGTCGTCGTCATCGCAGACCCGGCCGACCCGCTCGACCTTGGAGGGCGGCGGGTCGGCTCCGGGCCGGTGGCCCTTCACGTTCTCGGAGCGCATCGCGTGCTTCACCGTCCTTCCGCGTCTATCTATACGCCCGCGGACATAAAGACGGTTTCATGACGCCGGAGAGAATCCGCCCGGAGGTCGCCTCAGGCGGGCTTGGACGGCGGGTCGGTGCGAAGGATCGCCTCCACCCGGAGGCGCAGCGACTCGACCACCCCGCTCGGCACCGGACCGGGGTCGGCGCAGCGCCGCACCAGCTGCTTGAAGCGCCGGTCGAAGCGGACCGCCCGCTGGCAGCTCGGGCAGTCGGCCATGTGCGTCTCCAGCTCGGCGCAGGTGGTCGGCGGGGCCTCGTGGTCCAGGTACAGCCAGACGAAGCCGAGCACGTCCTCGCAGTCGCGGTGGCCGCCTACTTCGGACGAACCCATTCCTGTCCCTCCTCGAGCAGCCCGCGGTCGGCGGCGAACTCCCACAGCCGCCGCTGGAGCTGGCGCCGGCCCCGGTGCAGCCGGGACATCACGGTCCCGATCGAGGTGCCCATGATGTCGGCGATCTCCTTGTAGGAGAAGCCCTCGACGTCGGCCAGCAGCACCGCCATGCGGAACTGCTCCGGCAGCGCGTCGAGGGCTTCGCGGACCTCCTCCTCGGGAATGCGGTCGAGCAGGACGTCCTCGGGGGTCTCCGCGCCTGACGGGTTGGCGCTGGCGATCCGCTGGTACAGCGAGAAGTCATCGACGTCCTCGGTCGGCACCGAGAGGGGGTTCCGCTGCTGCTTGCGGTAGGAGTTGATGTAGGCGTTGGTGAGGATGCGGTACAGCCACGCCTTCAGGTTGGTGCCCGGCTCGAACTGGTGGAACGCGTTGTAGGCGCGCAGGAAGGTCTCCTGGACCAGGTCCTCGGCGTCGGCCGGGTTGCGGGTGAGCCGCAGGGCGCCGGCGTAGATGGTGTCCAGCAGCGGGATCGCCGAGTCGGCGAAGCGCTGGCGGCGCTCCTCCGGGGTCTCGTCGGCCGGGGCGCGGGTGCCGTCGGGCGCGGCCGCGCCGACCTCGTCGCCGAGGTCAGGGGTCGAGCTCGATGGCTGTACCAGGAGATCCTCCGCTCCGACGAGCCGCACGCGTGGCATCCGGCCGCCGACCGCCGGTGGCCGCCCTGGCGGCCGGCGGACACCTGACCGCCAGCGCCTCGACGGCGCCACCTGGGCAGGATAGCGCACTCCCCGACCTCCGCAGCTCGACTCCGACCGGACCTCCCCAGGCTGCAACCGCAGCTCCGGGCCGAGGCATTCCCGTCCTAGCCGGTGACGACGTCCACCTGGTGGTACCCGGAGGCGCCGCTTGGATGCGGCGGGGCCTGCTGGGCGGTCTGCACGACACCGCCGCCGTCGACCGCCCGGACCTGGAGGACGAGCCGGCCGGAGCCGGCCGGCTGCCATGGCAGCCGCCACTGCCGCCAGGCGGCCTTGGCCAGCTGGCGCCGGAGGATGGCAGGGGCCCAGGTGCGGCCGCCGTCCAGCGATACCTCGACCCGGCGGATGCCGCGGTCGCCTGCCCAGGCGAGGCCGGCGATCTCCACCGGTCCCTCGACCGCGGCCAGCTCGGCCGGGACGTCGATGCGGCTGGCGGTCTTCACCTCGGCGACGTTGTCCCAGCCGTCGGAGCGCTGCCAGTAGCCGCGGTAGTCGTAGTCGACGACCTCGATGCGCTCCAGCCACTTCACATTCTTCATGCCGTAGATGCCGGGGACGATGATGCGGGCCGGGTAGCCGTGCGCGCGGGGCAGGCTCTGGCCGTTCATGCCGTAGGCGACCACCGTGGTCGGCTCCAGCGCCTTGGCCAGCGGCAGCGAGTCCGAGTAGCCGCCGACCGCGTGGAACGCCACCCGCACCGCTCCTTCAGCCACCCCGCCGGCCTGCTCCAGCAGGTCGCGCAGCGGCACCCCCGTCCACTTGGCGGTGCTGACCAGGTCGCCGCCGACGAAGTTGGAGATGCACTGCAGGGTGACGTACTGCTCGGTGGCCGGCATGGCCAGCAGCTCCTGGTAGCCGAGGGTGAGCGGCCGGCCGACGAGCCCGCCGACCCGCAGCCTCCAGGAGCCCTCGTCGACGTCCGGGTCGATGATCGACTCGTCGACGGTGTAGTGGAGCCGGTTGGGGGTCACCTCCGGGGTGAGCCCGTTGATGGCGGCGAAGGCGGCGGCGTCGGCGCCGCCGGGGACCGCGGCCCCGCGGACGGGGGCGGCGCCGGCCGGCCGTACCAGCGGCCGCCCGCCGGGGTCGCCGAACCCGCCGGTGAGCCGGCGCAGCACCAGCCCGACGGCGAGCAGGCCGCCGGCGCCGACCATCGCGCGCAGCAGCTCCCGGCGTGTCCGTCCCAGCCCGGTCGCCGGTGCCGGGACCGGGTCGCGCTCCAGGCGGGCGAGCGCCCCGCGCAGGGCGCTGGCGTAGACGATCCCCGCCACGGCCACGGCACCGGCGTAGACCAGCAGCGAGGGCGCGCCCGGCTGCGCCCGGTAGCCGCCGAGGGCGGCGGCCGCCAGCAGGGCTCCTGCCAGCCAGGCGGCGAGGGGTTGTCGCCGTTCTGGCCGGCGGCCGACGATCACCCCGGCGACACCGCCGGCCAGAACCGCGCCGACGGTGAAGCCGGCGGCGAACAGGCGCAGCGCCCAGTGGCCGAGCCGCTCGATGAAGAACACCGCCAGCGGGCCCGGGATCAGCCGCAGCAGGCGCTGGGCGAGGCCGAGGGGCGGGAACGGGAAGCTGGCCTGCACCAGGTAGCAGAGACCCAGCACCGCCATGGCGAGCAGCACTGCCGAGGTGCCGGCCACGAACGACTCGGTGGTGCGCAGGCGTCGTTCCATGCTTCCACGATAGCCGCGTCGCCGAGCCTCCGAGGGCTGGGCGGTCCCGACGGTCAGCGGCGGCGCTCGTGCCTGCCGCCCGCGCGGCCGCCGGCGGCGCGGCGCAGGTGCCGGCCGCCGCCGCCGGCGGCCCGCTGGGACCTGGCGGCCTCGTCGGCGGGCTGATCGGCCGCAAAGCGGCGCTCGACCGCCAGGTCCACGGCCTGCTCGAGCAGCACCACCGCCTCGCTCTCCTCCTCGGACGGTGCGCTGGCGGGCCGCCGCAGCCGCCTCGGCCCGGCCTCCTCGGCGGCCAGCGTCCGCCGCTCCAGCCAGGCGCAACCGGCCATGAGCCCGAGCAGCACCAGCGGCCAGAGGACCGTGAGGCTCAGGGCGAGCAGAAGGTTGGAAAACAGCATCTCAACGTAGCTACGTCGACCCGGGGCATTTTGTTGCATCTCATCACGATCCGGGACCGGGTCCCCGAGACCCTACCGGCTCAGCGCCCGGGTTCCAAAAGCGCAGCCCACGCCGCGACGCCTCGGCGACGAACGACCGCAGCAGGTGGCGCTGGGCCGGATCGGCGTCGGCGGTGCTCTCGGGGTGCCAGAGCACCCCGACGGTCCAGCCCCGCTCACGCTCGATGCCCTCGACCAGCCCGTCCGGCGACCAGGCGACCGCCTGGAAGCCGTCCCCGAGCCGGTCCAGCCCCTGGTGGTGGTGCGAAAGGCCCTCGACCTGCCCGCGCCCGAGGGCGCCGGCCAGACGGCTCCCTGCAAGGACGCGGAGCGGATGGAGGAGCTGCTCGCCGTCGGCGTGGTGCCGCAGCAGCCCGGTCAGCTCCGGCAGGTGCTGCACCAGGGTCCCGCCGAAGGCGACGTTCAGCACCTGCACGCCGCGGCAGATGCCGAGGACGGGCATGCCGAGGCGGTCGGCGGCCAGGGCCAGCGCCAGCTCGACCGCGTCCCTGTCCGGGTCGGTGCCGTTCTGGGCCGGGTGTGGCGGCGCGCCGTAGCGGCCGGGGTCGATGTCCCCGCCGCCGGCCAGCAGCAGGCCATGGAACGGCTCGAGCAGCTCGGCCGCGTCGGCCGGCTGGGCGGTGGGGAGCAGCACCGGGCGGGCACCGGCCCGGCACAGGGCGGTCACGTACGGCTCGGGGAGCGCGTAGGCGCCCGTCCAATCGCCCACCCGCCCCGGGCCGAGGTGGTAGGTGGGGATGGCAATCAGGGGGGCGCTCATCGGCGATGGAGCCTAGCAGCACCACACCGGGGACCGCGAACGGCGGCTAGTCGCCGGCGGGGACCAGCGGCAGGTGCAGCTCGAACCGTGCGCCGCCGCCGCCGACGGGGTCGACCACCAGCAGCTCGCCGTCCTGGCTGCGCGCCAGTTGGCGGGCGATGTAGAGGCCGAGCCCGACGCCGCCGCCGGTCCGCTGGCCCTGGGCGCCGAGCTGGGTGAAGCGCTCGAAGATGCGCTGCCGGTCGGCCGCGGAGATGCCCGCTCCGGAGTCCTCCACCGCCAGCACCGCGGTGGCGCCGTCGCGGTCGCCCGACAGCCGCACCGGCTGGCCGACCGGGGAGTACTTGCAGGCGTTGTCGAGCAGGTTCCCGAGGACCTGGACGACCGCGTCCTGGGCGACGCGGACCGGCAGGGACCCGTTGGTCTCGATCGCGATGCGGCGGCCCCGGTGGCGGGCCCGCGCCTCCGCGCCTGCCTGGCGGACCAGCTCGGTGGCGTCCAGCTCGACCCGGGCGGCCTGGGCCGGCGCCGCCCCCGGCTCGGCCTGCTGGAAGCGGGCGGCGAGCAGGAGCTGCTCGATCATGCGCTGCAGCCGCTCGCTCTGGCGGATGCCCATCAGGACCAGCTGGTCGCGCTCGCTGGGGCCGAGCCGCCGGCGCCGGACCCGCAGGATGCCGAAGACGCCGAGGATGGTGGTGAGCGGGCTGCGCAGCTCGTGGGAGACGGTCGCGATCAGGTCGGCCTTCATCCGGTCGGCCTCCTGCAGGCGGCGGACCAGCTCCTGCTCCTGCTCGGTGAGCCGCCGCTGGCGGGCGGCGGCCTCCTCGGCCTCGGCCTGCTGCGCCCTGGCGAGCAGCTCGCCCCTGGAGGCGAAGTAGACGGCGCCGAGCGGCAGGACCAGGGCGGGCAGCAGCAGCAGGCTCCGCTCGGCCACCACCACCGCGACCGGGGCGAGGCCGAGCAGCATGACCGAGCTGGCCAGCTCCAGGCGGAGGTTGTCGCCGAGGAAGCCCTGCAGCACCGGGACGCGCTGGTCGAGGCTGACCACGGCGCTCACCAGCAGGTAGTTGACCAGCATGAAGGCGAGGCCGCCGGCCACAAGGGCGGGCAGGGCGGCCGGGCGCACCCCGTACCCGCCGCCGAGTGCCGCGTAGACCGCACCGCCGGCGGCGAGCGCGAGGACGTACTGGGCGGCGTTGAACAGGATCTTGACCGCCGCCTTGCCGCGGACCACGTCGGAGACGATCGAGGCGATCACGAAGGCGAGTGCGGCCACGGCGGTGCCGGCCAGCGGCACCAGCCCGTAGGCGAAGCTGGCGGTGACGGCCAGGTCCTTGACCCGGTTGTCATGGCCGACCGGGATGGCGAGCAGCTCGCCGACGACCACGAAGGCGGTGAAGACCGCGATCGCCGCCCAGACCTCCCGGACGCGGGCGAGGTCGACCTCCGGCAGCAGGACGGCCAGCACGAGCAGGCCAGCCGTGCAGACGGCCACCAAGTACCACCTGAGCCTGCCCGACATCCCCCAGGGCCTCCCTCCGACCGAGGAGGGCTCGATTGCACTACTAAATGTACCCCGAGCTGATCCGCTCGGGGTACGTAGTCATTGGTCCAATATGCCTAGTGCCACTTCCATGCGCGGAGCGACCGCAATCCGATCCACCTCCTTCGGGGGTGTGGTGGACGGTCCAGATCGCGGCAACTTCCTCCATCGCCGCGAAGCAAGTCAAGCAGAGCAATCCCCATCCATCCGCGTACAGACCCCGACGTATAGGTGCCACCGCTCACGAGTCACTAACGGGCAGGACGTGCCGGCAGAGCCGTACCTTTGGTCTATCCAGCCCATTCCGTACGACGGTGCGGCAGCCGTAGGATCGGACGGTGCAGATCTCCTATCTCACCGTCCTCCGGACTCCCCACGCCCGACCGCTGGTGCTGGCCTCGCTGGTCGGCCGCCTCTCCTCCGCCACCGGTCCGCTCGCGCTGCTGCTGTTCGTCCAGGACGCGACCGGCTCGTTCGCGCAGGCCGGCGCCGTCTCCGCCGCCACCCTGCTCACCAACGGGCTGTTCGCCCCGGTCAGGGGCCGGCTGGTGGACCGCCACGGCCAGCGGCGCAGCCTGCCGCCGCTGGCGGTCGCCTTCGCCGCCGCCCTTGCCGGCGTGGTCGTGGTGGCCCGGCCGGGACCGGTCGGGGGCGCGGCCACGGTGGCGCTGGCCGCGGCTGCCGGGGCCACCGTCCCGCCGCTCGGCCCGGCCATGCGGGTGCTGTGGGTGTCGCTGGTCGGCCGGGGACCGCAGCTCCAGACCGCCTACGCGCTCGACGCCGTGCTCGAGGAGACGCTGTACGTCCTCGGACCGCTGCTTGCGGCCGGGCTGGCCGCCACGGTGGACCCGGCGGCCGGGCTGCTGGCCGCGGCCGGGCTGGCACTGGTCGGGACGGCCGGCTTCGTGGTCTCGCCGGTGTCGCGGGCCTGGACCCCGAGCCCGGCGGGCTCGGCCGGCTGGGCGGGGGCGATGAGCGCGCGCGGCATGCGGACGCTGGCGCTGACCCTCGTCGGCGTCGGCGCCGCCACTGGCATCTGGAATATCGGGCTGGTCGCGGCGGCCAGGCGGGAGGGATCGACGGAGGCGGCCGGCATCCTGCTAGCCGGCTGGGCGGCGGCCAGCGCCGTCGGCGGCCTCTGGTACGGCGCGCGCACCTGGCGAGGGGCCACCGGGCGACGCTTCCTCGCCCTGCTCGGGCTGCTGGTGCTCGCCAGCGCACCGATGGCGGCGGCGCCGTCGCTGGTGGTCCTCGGGGCGGTGGTGGTGGCGGTCGGGCTGACGACGGCCCCGCTGGAGAGCTCGGCCTTCGTGCTGGCGGCCGAGCTGGCGCCACCTGGCACGCTGACCGAGTCGGCCACCTGGGTGAGCACCGCGCTCAACGTCACCGCGGCGGCCGGCTTCGCGGTCGCCGGCGTTCTGCTCGACCGGGCAGGCGTCTCCCTGGCGCTCGCCGCCGCCTGGGCCTGCGCCATCGTCGCCCTGCTCGTCGCCCTTGCCGGCCGCGGCAGCCTCGGCGCCGCCCCCTACCAGGGCAAGCACGTGGCCAAGCAGAGCGGGGCTCGACAGCCGGGGTGGGCACGGCGCATGCTCTCGTGATATCGCGCGATATCGAATGGAGGCATCGCGATGGCGGAGTTCCCGCGCCTGGTCCTGAAGGCGTTCCGCAGCCTCAGCGAGGACGAGCAGGAGACCCTCGTGCGCGAGTGGTTCGGCGCCAGGCCCGCGGCCTGGCTCCCGCCAGGGGAGCTGATGCAGGCGCTCGAGCAGCTCCCCACGCACGGCCCGCAGCGGGTCGAGCTCGCTCAAGCCGCCGGCATGGAGACCGGCGGCCCCTGGCAGAGCGTCCCGGTACGCCTCTCCACCGAGCAGCACGAGCGCCTCAAGCAGTGGTGCCAGGCCAACGGCTTCACCATGGCCGTGGTGCTGCGCGGCCTGGTCGCCCGTTTCCTCGACGACCAGGCCGGTCGGCGTCCCCGCTCCGGCGGCGCCGGCCCCGGGGCGGCCGAGTAGGCCGGAGGTCTCGCCTGGTTGGCTAGACCGAGGCGGCGGCCTCGCCGACCAGCTCGGCCAGGGTCGGGTGCACGTGGGCGACCCTGGCCAGCTGCCAGTACTCGGCTTCCAGATGCATGGCAAGGGCGACCTGGGCGATCACCTCGGTGGCGCCGACCCCGACCATGTGGGCGCCGAGGATCTCGCCGAACTCGGTGTCGACCACCAGCTTCAGCGCGCCGGCGGCCCGGTCGAGCGTGATCGCTCTCGGGTTGGCCGCCAGGTCGGCGAAGCCGACCCCGACCTGGAGTCCGCGCTCGGTCGCATCCTGCTCGGTGAGGCCCACCGCGGCCAGCTCCGGTTCGGTGTTGACGCTCCTCGGCAGGCGTTCCTGCCGGACCTTCACCGCGCCGCCGAGCGCGTTGGCGGCCGCCACCTCCCCCTGGCGGCTTGCGCGGTTGGAGAGCCAGCGGGGGCCGGTCACGTCGCCGGCGGCCCAGACGCCTTGGAGGCTCGTCCGGCAGGTGTCGTCCACCTCGAGGCCCGGCAGGTTCGGTTCCCTGGTGTCGGCCGACAGCACCAGCTCCGCGCCGACGTCGGGGGCCTCGGCGGCGAAGGTGACGCCGCGCTCCTCCAGCGACAGCTGCAGGAAGCCGGCGAGGTCGGCGTCCTCCTCCGGGAGGATCCGCTGGCCGGGCACCACCACGGTGACCGAGCTGCCGGCGGCGGCGAACAGGTCGGCCCATTCCAGCGAGAAGCGCCCGGCGCCCATCACCAGCAGGCTGTCTGGGACCCGCGACAGCCCCATGACGCCGTCGTTGGACAGCATCCCCTCTGGCGCCAGCGAGCGCGCGCCGGCCGCGACCACCGCTGGCACGCCCTCGTGGCCGTCCACGCCGCCTGCTGCGACGGTGGCGCCGCGCGCCTCCACCGTCACGCCCGCATAGCCGAGGCGGGCGCGCAGCCCGCTCGCGACCGTCTCCGACGTCTTCGACGCCCACGCCTGCACCCGCTCCCAGACCAGCCTCGGCGGCCCTGCGTCGATCCCTGCGGCACCGGCGCGCCGCAGCTCGTGCAGGAACCCGGCAGCGGTGTGGTAGGCGGCCGACGGGATGCAGCCGGCGTGGACGCAGACCCCGCCGAGCAGCCCGCGCTCCACCAGCACGACCTGGGCGCCCAGCCGGGCCCCCTCGAGGGCGGCGGCGACCCCCGCCGGCCCTCCTCCGACGACCACCAGGTCAGCCATTGGCGACCGCCTCCTCCAACGCCGCGTGGATGTCGACCAGCCGCGGCCCGGCCCGGGTCACCCTGGCGGTCACCTCGCCGTCGACCGTCAGCTCGCGCTCGCCGTCGAGCGCCACCGTCCGGGCCCCGGCCAGCACGACCGGCTCACCGAGCGGCAGCAGCCGCCAGCCGGCGACCGGGACCAGCGCCACCACGCCAGGCGCGATCGCGGCGAGGATCTCGCGGCCCGCGCCGAGCTGCACGTGCAGGCCGGCCGGCTCGTCCACTCCGAGCGGGCGCAGCTGCCCGCCGATCGATGACAGCCCGACCGACCAGGGTGCCGCCCTGGTGAGCACCAGCTCGCGCACCCGCCCGGGATCCCAGATCGCGCGGGTGCCGACGAAGACGTCGAGGCAGGCGGCGGCGTCGATCAGCGCCACGTCGGTGGTGCCGCCGGCCAGCACCTCGATGCGCTTGACCCGCGTGCTGACCCTGTCGACGTCGACCGCACCGGTGGCCACCAGGCCGGCCGCCATGCCGGCCACGGTCCCGTCGACCATGCTGGGAAAGACGTTGTTGGTCCCGGTCGAGATCGCCACCAGCGGCAGCTCGCCGCAGGCGGCCGCCACCGCCCGGCTGGTGCCGTCGCCGCCGAGGACCACCAGCGCCCCGACGCCCTCGGCGGCGAGCAGGCGCGCCGCCTCGGTGGAGTCGCTCGCCGAGCCGCGCGCCCGGTAGGGCAGCGGCTCCGTGGCCAGCGGCGGGGCCGATCCGTCCACCGCGGCGGCGACGATGCCGGCCCGGTCGGCCAGGTAGCGGACGCCGTCGACGCCGGTGGCGGCGAGGCCGTGCAGGACGCGGCGGACGACCGCCGCCTTCTCGTGGTTCGGCACCAGCGACGCGCGGGCGGTCAGCCGCCGGATGTCCCGTCCGGCCGCCGGGTTGGCGATCAGGCCGACCGTGGCGCGCACCGCCGGGCTCCCCGGCTACCCGACCGGGCCGGCGGCCAGGCGCTCGGCCAGCGCCTGCAGGAAGCGGGCCGCCGGCGCGCCGTCGACGATCCGGTGGTCGAAGGTCAGCGACAGCCACATCGTCGGGCGGATCTCGACCCGGCCGTCGACCGCCAGCGGCTTGTCGAGCATGCGGCCGACCCCCAGGATCGCGCACTGGGGCGGGTTGACGATCGGGGTGAAGGCGTCCGCGCCGAACGCGCCGAGGTTCGAGATGGTGAAGGTGCCGCCCTCGATCTCGTCGAGCGCCAGCGTGCCCGCCTGCGCCTTGGCGACCAGCTCGGCGCGCGCGCGGGCGATCTCACCGAGCGGGCGGCTGTCGGCGTCGCGGATCACCGGCACGATCAGCCCGTCCTCGAGGGCGACCGCGACGCCCATGTGCACCGCCTCCGAGGTGGCGATGCCCTGCTCGGTCAGGCTCGAGTTGAGCAGCGGATGCTCGCGCAGCAGTCGTGCGACGACCTCCACCAGCAGGTCGGTATAGGTCAGCCGGATGCCGGCCGCCGCCTCGAAACCGGCCGCCAGGGCGTCGCGCCTGGCGGCCAGGCCGCTCACCTCGGCCTCGTGGGCGATGGTGACCTGTGCCATCGTCCGAAGGCTGTCGCTCAGCCGCTCGGCGACCACCTTGCGGATGCCGGCGAAGGGCAGCAGGCTCGCCGGTGGGGTCGCCGCTGCCGGCTGGGCCGCGGCGAACGCCTCCACGTCCTCGGTGGTGACGCGCTTGCCCGGCGCGCTCGGCGGCACCATGGCGACGTCCACGCCGAGCTCCCGCGCGCGGCGCCGCGCGGCGGGCGACGCCGGCGCCCCCCCGGCCGGCGCCTCCGCGGCCGGCGCAACCCCCGGGGGGGTCCGGGGGGGCGCTTGCTGCCCCCCCGGTCGATCGGGTCCCCCCGGTCGATCGGGTCCCCCCGGTCGGTCGGCCGCGGCGAGCTCCTCCCTCGGCGGGAAGGCGTCGCCGGTCTCGCCGATCAGCGCGAGCAGGGCGCCGACGGGCAGCTCGGTGCCCGGCTCGGCCACCACGCGGCCCAGCAGCCCGGATGCCGGGGCGGGAACGACCGCGCTGATCTTCTCGGTCGACAGCTCGAACAGGTCGGCGCCCTCCTGGACGGCCTCACCCTCGGCCTTGAGCCACTTGGTGACCACGCCCTGCTTCATCGCCATGCCGAGCTTGGGCATGCGGACCTCGGTGATCACGTCGCCTCGCTACAGGGTCGCGCGGACGGCCTCGACGATGCGGCCGGGGCTCGGCACGTAGAAGTCCTCGAGCACCGGCGAGAACGGCACCGGCGTGTGCGGCGCCGTCACCAGCTGCGGCGGAGCGTCCAGGTGGTCGAAGGCGCGCGAGGCGACCAGCGCGGCGATGTCGGTCGCCATCGAGCAGCGTGGGTTGTCCTCGTCCACCACCACCAGCCGCCTGGTCTTGCGCACCGAGCCCAGGATCGCGTCCTCGTCCAGCGGCGACAGCGTGCGCGGGTCGAGCACCTCCACCTCGGCGCCCTCGGCGGCCAGGCCCTCGGCAGCCTCGAGCGCGAACGGGACCATGCGCCCGATCGCCACCACCGTGGCCCCGTCGCCCTCGCGCTTGACGTCGGCCCGGCCGAGCTCCACCACGTACTCGCCCTCGGGGACCTCGCCGCTGGTGTCGTAGAGGAGCTTGTGCTCGAAGAACAGCACCGGGTCGTCGTCGCGGATCGACGCGGCCAGCAGCCCCTTGGCATCGGCCGGGGTGGAAGGGACCACCGTCTTGAGGCCGGGCATGTGGGTGAAGACCGAGTAGTGGCAGCCGGAGTGCTGCCCGGCCGCCCGGAAGCCGGCGCCGATCATGGTGCGGATCACCATCGGCACCTTGGCCTTGCCGCCGAACATGTAGCGGAGCTTGGCGCCCTGGTTGAAGATCTGGTCCATGCAGACACCGAAGAAGTCGACGAACATCAGCTCTGCCACCGGGCGCAGCCCGGTGGAGGCGGCGCCCACCGCCGCGCCGATGTAGCCGGACTCGGAGATCGGGGTATCGAGCACCCGGTCGCGGCCGAACCGCTGGACCAGGCCCTTGGTGACCCCGAGGACCCCGCCCCAGGCGTCCTCCTGCTCGAAGCCCTCGACGGTGGCGCCGCCGGCGACGTCCTCGCCCATCAGGACCACGTCGGGGTCGCGTTCCATCTCGACGGCGAGCGCCTCGTTGACGGCTTCCCGGAAGGTGAGCGTGCGGGTCGCGACGGCCATGGCGGGCTCCCTCCCTATCGGTAGGAGACGTAGACGTCGGTCAGTGCCTCCTCGGGAGCCGGCAGCGGGCTCCGATCGGCGAACTCGATCGCCTCGTCGACGGCGGCCTCGGCGGCCCGGTCCCGCTGCTCGACCTCCTCGGCGGTGAGCAGGCCGCGGTCGACCGCCTGCCTGGCGAACCAGGTGAGCGGGTCGTGCTCGCGGTAGGCGGCGGACTGCTCGGCGGTCCGGTAGGTGACCTGGTCGCCCTCGAAGTGCCCGAAGTACCGCCAGGTCTTGGCCTCGATCAGGCTGGGGCCGTCGCCCCGGCGGGCGCGGGCGACCGCCTCCCCGGCCGCCTCGTGCATGGCGATCACGTCGTAGCCGTCGACCGAGATGCCGGGGATGTTGTAGGAGGCGGCGCGGTCGGCGATGGTCGACGCGGCGCAGTGGTAACCGACCGGGGTCGACTCCGCGAAGCCGTTGTTCTCGGCCACGAAGATCACCGGCAGCTTCCAGATCGCGGCCAGGTTCATGCCCTCGTGGGTGGTGCCCTGCTCGGCGGCGCCGTCGCCGAAGAAGCAGGCGCACACCGCGCCGGTGCCCTTGCGCTTGGCGGTCAGGCCCGCACCGCAGGCCAGCGGCGGGCCGCCCCCGACGATCCCGTTGGCGCCCAGCATCCCGCGGGACACGTCGGCGATGTGCATCGAGCCGCCCTTGCCCTTGCAGGAGCCGTCCACCCGGCCGAACAGCTCGGCCATCATCGGGCCGAGCTCGACGCCCTTGGCGATGCAGTGCCCGTGCCCGCGGTGAGTGGAGGTGATGAAGTCCTGGTCCTCCAGGTGGGCGCAGACCCCGACCGCGACCGCCTCCTCGCCGGCGTACAGGTGCACGAACCCGGGGATCTTGCCGTCGGCGAACAGCTTCGCCACCCGTTCCTCGAAAGCCCGGATGCGCACCATCCGGTCGTAGAGCCAGAGGGCCTTGTCCTGGGTCAGCTCCATGGCGTCCCTCCCCGCGCCGATCCCTGGACGGTCCCGGCGCGGACCGGGTGCGCGGCGGGCCGTCTGTGAGGAACTCAGGGTGTCATGTCGCGGAGGGTGTGGACAGGGGGTGATCGGTCACGGCTGCGGGGAGGGTACCGGGCGGCGCAGGATGCGGGCGGCCAGGGATTCGCCCTGGCCGATGGCTGCCAGGCCGACCAGCAGGTGCAGGACCTGGATCAGCCAGTGCGCCGAGCCGGGCAGCAGCCGGTCCTGGGCGAGCCCGAGGACCGGCACGACCAGGCCCCAGACCGCGGCCAGGGCGACCAGGCCGGGCTGCACGCCGGCCCGGGCGGCCAGGGCGGCCATGACCCACAGCGAGAGCACGAGCACGAACCCGACCAGCATGTGGAGCGGGATCAGGCCGCGGGCGTTGCCTGTCCAGAACAGCACGCCCAGCACGATCTGCACGAGCCCGGTGAGCCGTATGAGCGTCCGGACGATGGTCGTGGCGGTTCTCACGGATACCTCCTGGCGTCGAACGGGGAGGATAGCTGTCTCGCCTGCGATGCTGCCGCGCGACCCGGCTGCCGTCGTCGGGTGGGCGGAGGCTTCCGCGCTGCGCCGTGGGACGCAGGCGCGGACCGCCCGGCTACGCCCACCGTCGTACGGGCGCCAACCGCCCGCGACCGATGACGCGAACCCGCCTGATGGCCTACCGTGCCTGCATGAGCACGAGCCACGCCCCGAGGCGGCCGCTGGCCGGCTGGCCGCGGCTGCTCGAGGGCTGGCCGGGCGACCTGGCCATCGCCCTGGTGATCGGCGTGGTCCAGCTCGTGGGCACGTCCTTCGCGGCGCACAACCAGCCCACCCAGAGGCCACTCGACGCGCTGGGCTATGCGCTCCTCGCAGCGGGGCCGGCCGCGACCCTGGCCCGGCGCCGCGCCCCGGTGGCCGTGCTTGCCGTGGTGTTCGCGGCCACCTTGCTCTACTCGCTCCTGGACTACCCGCAAGGGCCGGTCTTCCTCGCCCTGATCCTCGCGTTCGTCACCGCGGTGCTGGCCGGTCACCGGCTGGTCGGCTGGCTGTCCCTGGCCGCCGGATGGGTGTCGTTCCTGTGGCTCGGCCCGCTGCTCGGCGATGAGCCGGCACCCGGCCTGGTCCCGGCCGCCGGCCTGGCCGCCTGGCTGCTGGTGGTGGGCACCGGGGCCGAGGTCCTCCGGGTGCGCCGCGCCTACCTCCGCGCGACCGAGCAGCGGGCCGTGGAGGCCGAGCGGACCCGGGAGGAGGAGGCGCGGCGCCGGGCCAGCGAGGAGCGGCTGCGCATCGCCCGCGAGCTGCACGACGTGCTCGCCCACAACATCTCCCTGATCAACGTGCAGTCCGGGGTCGCCCTGCACCTGATCGACGAGCGGCCCGAGCAGGCCCGCACCGCGCTGGTCGCGATCAAGCAGGCCAGCAAGGACGCGCTGCGCGAGGTGCGCGCCACCCTCGGTGCGCTGCGCGGAGTCGACGAGGAGCTGCCCCGCTCCCCCGCGCCGAGCCTGGCCCGCCTGGACGACCTGGCCGCCCGGGTCGCGGTGGCCGGGCTCGAGGTGCGCACGCGGGTCGCCGGCGCGCCCCGGCCGCTGCCCGCCGGCGTCGACCTGGCCGCCTACCGGATCGTGCAGGAGGCACTGACCAACGTGGCCCGCCACGCCGGGCCGGCCACCGCCACCGTCCAGGTGACCTACGGTGATGGCGACCTCACCGTGCAGGTCGACGACGACGGCCGGGGCACGCCCGGCGATCTCGCCCCGGGTGGCAGCGGCATCCTCGGCATGCGCGAGCGTGCTGCCGCCCTCGGCGGCGAGCTCAAGGCCGGGCCGCGTCCCGGCCGGGGCGGCTTCCGGGTGCTGGCCCGGCTCCCCCTGGACGGTGCCATGTGAGCGCTGCGGGAGGCGCCCCGGCCGGCCCGGCCGTTCCCGAGCGGTCCGGGGACGCCCGAGGGGGCGCCCCGGTGGTCCGGGTCCTGCTCGTCGACGACCAGGTGCTGGTCCGCTCCGGGTTCCGGGCCCTGCTCGACGCCGAGGCGGGCATCGAGGTGGTCGGCGAGGCCGGCGACGGCGAGGAGGCGGTGGGGCTGGCGTCGGCGCTGGTGCCCGACGTGGTGCTGATGGACATCCGCATGCCGGGGCTCGACGGCCTGGCCGCGACCCGGATGATCGCGGCCGACGAGCGGCTCGACCGGGTCAGGATCGTCATCCTCACCACCTTCGAGCTGGACGAGTACGTCTTCGAGGCGATCCGCGCCGGCGCGAGCGGCTTCCTGGTCAAGGACACCGAGCCGGCCGACCTGATCCGCGGGGTGCGGGCCGCCGCCCGGGGCGACGCGCTGCTGTCGCCGGGGGTCACCCGGCGGCTGATCGCGGAGTTCGCCGCCCGGGCCAAGGAGCCCCCGCGCTCGCCCGGGTTCGACGCCCTGACCGACCGGGAGCGCGAGGTCATGGGGCTGGTAGCGGCCGGGCTGTCCAACGACGAGATCGCCGAGCGGCTGGTGGTGAGCCCGGCCACGGCCAAGACCCACGTGAGCCGGGCGATGGTGAAGCTGGGCGCCCGCGACCGGGCCCAGCTGGTCGTGCTCGCCTACGAGTCTGGACTGGTCCGCCCGGGCTGGCTGGACTGAGCCGAGCCCGGCCGGGCGACGGGCCCGGGCCGCGGCCCCGCCACGTCGCACACCTCGGCTGAGCCGCCTACCGCGGGTGCGGTAGCGCGGCCCGGGGGTGGCTGCCGCAGAAAGCGTAGCCACGGAGCCGCCTGCCGGCCGACGACGTGCGGCGGCCGGCCAGCCACCATGGGTGCAGCCTCGCCGCGGCCCGCCCGACCCGGGGGTGCCGCACCGGCGACGGCAGCACGAGGAGGCTCTCATGGACGCGACCAGCATGATCGTCGACACCCACAGCGGCGTGGAACGCGCCTTCGCAACCTACGACCAGGCCGAGGGCAGCCGCCGCCGCCAGTACCTGGCGGTGCGCGCCATCGCCGACGCCCTGGCCGCCCACGCCGCGCTCGAGCAGGACCTGCTCTACCCGGCCCTGCGCGAGCAGACCGGCCGCCACGACGCCGAGATCGAGCGCCAGCTCGAGCAGGCCCACTTGCTGGACCTGCTGCTGATCGAGCTTGGCGGCATGGTCCCGGGCGACCACCGCTACGACGCCAAGGTGCGGCTGCTGCTGGAGCTGTTCCGCCAGCACGCCCGCGACCAGGAGCTGTTCCTGGTCCCGGAGCTGCGCCGGCGGCTGGACGCCGAGCAGCGCGAGCGGCTCGGCGGCGAGCTGGCCGAGCGGGTCGGGCAGCTCGTGGGACGGTGAGGCCCGTGGCGCGCACCGCGACCCGGCTGCTCCTGCCCGCGCTCGGGCTGGTGCTGCTCGCCGGCTGTGCAGGCGGCGGGGGCGGCACGGACGCCCAGCCGGTCAACGGCGTGACCAGGGTGGCCGCCAAGCAGAACACGTTCACCCCGCGGGCGGTCCAGGTGCCGGCCGGCACCACCGTCACCTGGACGTTCGAGGACGGCCAGGTGCCCCACGACGTCAAGGGCGCAGGCCTGGACTCCGGCAAGCCCAAGGCCAAGGGCACCTACGCCCACGCCTTCGACCAGCCCGGCACCTACGACTACCGCTGCACCCTGCACCCGGGCATGACTGGCAAGGTCGTGGTCACCGCAGCCTGACCTCCAGTCCGGGCCCCGGGCCCCGGGCCCCGGCTGGCTGGCTGGCCGGCCCGGCCCCGAGCTGCCGCCGTGGCCGCCGGGCCGGGCCGGCAGGTCGGGCCCGTAGGTGAGGGGCCACGAGGCCGTTCGGCCATGCCACCTGGTGTCCCGAAAGGCTGGCATGACGCTGCTCAGCCGAGCTCGACGACGCGCCCGTCGCTGCTCGAGACCATCGCGGCCTCGATCACCCGGATGGTGGCGGCGGCCTCCTCTGCGGGGACCGGCACCGGGCCGCCGTCCAGGATCGCGCCGGCGATCCCGGCGTAGTACGCCTCGTACGACCCGGGGAGGGTCTCCACCCGGGCCACCAGCCGGAGGCCGCCGACGTCGGCGGTCAGGGTGCCGTACCGGTCCTCGCGGTCGCGCCCCCAGCCCGGGTCGCCCGGGCGGCGCCCGAAGCGCAGAGCCTCCTCCTGGCCGTCGATGCCGTGCTTGACGAAGGACCCGCGGTCGCCGTGGACCTCGAAGCGGGGCCCGGTGGCCCGTACCAGCGAGCCGGCGTGCAGGATCACCCGCAGCGCGCCGTAGCCGAGCACCAGGTGGAGGTAGTCGTCGGCGGTGGCGGCCGGGCGCTGGGCCCGCACGTCAGCCATGACCGTGGCCGGAGGTCCGAACAGGTGCAGCGCCTGGTCGATCAGGTGCGACCCGAGGTCGTACAGGACCCCGGACCCGGGCCCGGGCTGCTCGCGCCAGCCGCGGGCCGGGTCCGGGAGGAACCGGTTGTAGCTGGCGGCGTAGCTGGCGACCCGCCCGAGCAGGCCGGCCCGGACCACCTGCTCGACGGTGCGGAAGTCGTCGTCCCAGCGCCGGTTGTGGAACACGCTGAGCACCAGACCCTGCTGGCCGGCCAGCCGGATCAGCTTGTCGGCCTCGGCCGAGCGGATGACGAACGGCTTGTCGACCACGACGTGCCTGCCCGCGGCCAGCGCCTCGCGGGCGAGGTCGTAGTGGGCGGTGTTGGGCGCGGCGACCACGACCAGCTCGACGCCGGGGTCGGCCAGCAGCTGGGACGGTGTCGCCACCACCCGGACCGCGGGCAGGTCCTGGTGGACCCGGTCCGGACGCCTGGAGGCGACCGCCACCAGGCGCAGGCGCGGCTCCGCGCCGACCAGGGGCGCGTGCAGGATCGACCCGGCCAACCCGTAGCCGACCAGCCCCACCCCGACCTCGCGTCCGCCTGCCACGCCGCCCCCCCACGCTCCCCTCCGCCCGTGCCGTCGCCCGTGGTTGTACCGCGTGACCGCGTGCGGGCGCCACGCGCGAGCCGCACCCCCCGCCCGTCCCCTGCCGTCCCCACCGCCCGTCCCCACCGCCCGTCCCCGTTGCCGCATGTCGGTGTCGGTTGTGTGGACCGGGCCCGGGCGGACGCCGCATCGGGTGGTGCCCGGGCCGGGCCCGGCCAGGGCGTGCTACGCGCTGGCCGGCCGGTACCCCACGCCCACCACGCCGGTGCTGAACGGCCTGGACTCGACGAGCTCGAGGCCCAGGTGGTCGGTCGTCTGGTCGAACAGGCGCATCCCGGAGCCGACCACGATCGGGCAGACCATGAGCTGCAGCTCGTCGAGCAGGCCGTCGCGCAGCAGCGACCGCACCAGCGTGGGGCTGCCGGGGATCTGGATGTTCTTGCCGGGCTGCTGCTTGAGCTTGGTGAGCTCCACGGCGAGGTCGCCGGTGACCAGGCTGGAGTTGGCCCACTCGAGGGTGCCCAGGGTGGCCGACACCACGTACTTGGGCGAGTTGTTCAGGAAGTCGGCCATCGGCACGTCGCTGCCCTGGCTGGGCCACAACGCGGCGAACTGCCGGTAGGTGCGCCGGCCCAGCAGCACGGCGTCGGCCTGCGCGACTCCGGCGCTCATCACGTCATACATCTCGTCGTTGAAGTACGGGAAGCCCCACTTGTCGGGCGACTCCACCACGCCGTCCAGCGAGATGCACAGCCCCGCGACGATCTTGCGCATCGTTACCTCCTCGGGAAGAGCAAGCGTTGCTCTGGGCGCGGATCCGGTCCGTCCATGGTGCTCTCCTTGGCTCCGGCACCCCTTGCGGGCGCCGCTCATGGGGGACGTCGAAGCTGCGGAACCGGTCTCGACATCCCGGGTGAGAGAATGTCCCCGACCCCGTGGAGGCAGCGTGAAGTACCTGATCCTGATCTACAGCAACCCGGCGTCCAGGGCGGTCTGGGAGGGGCTCTCCGACGCCCAGCGCGCCGAGGGCCTGCAGCGGTATGCCGCCCTCAACGAGGACCTCGCCGCATCAGGGGAGCTGATCGTGGCCGAGGCCCTGGCCGATCCGTCGCTGGCAACGCGCGTGTCGGTGCGCGCGGGCCGCACGATGACCACCGACGGGCCGTTCGCCGAGGCCAAGGAGCACCTGGCCGGCTTCTACCTCATCGAGTGCGAGGGCCTCGACCGTGCGGTCGAGCACGCCGCGCGGGTCCCGGAGGCCGCCTACGGCCTGGTCGAGGTGCGGCCGGTCCTGGACCTCAACGGGCTCGGGCTGGACATGTGAGCACCGCGACGGAGGTCGAGGGCCTGCTGCGGGAACTGGCGCCGGGTGTCCTTGGCGCCCTCGTCCGGCGCTACGGCGGCTTTGACACCTGCGAGGACGCGGTGCAAGAGGCCCTGCTGGCGGCCGCGGTGCAGTGGCCGACCGAGGGTGTGCCGGGCAACCCGAAGGGTTGGTTGATCACGGTCTCCTCCCGCCGGCGGACCGAGCTGTGGCGCAACGAGGCGGCCCGCCGACGCCGTGAGCAGGCCGCCGCCTTGCTGGCACCGCCGGACCCCGAGCCCGTACCCGCCGTCGACGACACGCTCACCCTGCTGCTGCTGTGCTGCCACCCGTCACTCACCCAGGTCTCCCAGGTGGCGCTGACCCTGCGCGCCGTCGGCGGGCTGCGCACCGCGGAGATCGCCCGCGCGTTGCTGGTCCCGGAGGCGACCGTGGCCCAGCGCATCAGCCGCGCGAAACAGCGGATCAGAACCAGCGGCGCCGAGTTCCGGCTGCCCCCGCAGGCCGAACGTTCCGAGCGGATCGCGGCGGTGCTGCAGGTGCTGTATCTGATCTTCAACGAGGGCTACACCGCCAGCTCCGGGTCTGCGCTGCACCGCGTCGAGCTCACCGGCGAGGCGATCCGCCTGACCCGGCAGCTCCGCACCCGCCTGCCCGAAGACGGCGAGGTCGCGGGGCTGCTGGCGCTGATGCTGCTGACCGACGCCCGCCGCCCGGCGCGGACCCGCCCAGACGGCGCCCTGGTCCCGCTGGCGGAGCAGGACCGCAGCCTTTGGGACGCCCAGACCATCGCCGAGGGGGTCACGCTGATCACCGAGACGCTGGCCAGCGCGCCGATCGGCCCCTACCAGCTGCAGGCCGCGATCGCCGCGGTGCACGACGAGGCGGCCCGCTTCGAGGACACCGACTGGCGGCAGATCCTCGGACTGTATGAGCTGCTGGGTAGCATCGCCTCCGGACCGATGGTCACCCTGGGCCGCATCGTCGCCGTGGCCATGGTCCACGGCCCCCAGGCCGGTCTGCGGCGGCTGGCCGCGGCGGAGGCCGACCCCGCGCTCGCCGGGCACCACCGGGTCCACGCCGTCCGCGCGCACCTGCTCGATCTCGCAGGTGACCAGGAGGCGGCACGCGCCTGCTACCGCCTGGCCGCACGCCGCACACTCAGCGTCCCCGAGCAGCGCTATCTCGAGTCCCGCGCCGCACAGCTCACGCCGCCAAGTCGGGCATGACCCGGGCCCGACCGTCGCGTCGATACAGACGGTCAGTCGACGCTCTTGATCCGTACCGCCCAGACGGTCAGTCGACGCTCTTGATCCGTACCGCCGCCAGGGAGTGATTCCATGCGGCAGGTTTGGAACAGCGCCCCTCGGACCGATGTAGTCAGCATGAGCCTGACCCGCAACCGCGCCCACGACCTGGTGACGCTGGCCCTTGGTGCCCGGCGTCAGCCAGCCAGCGGCCTGGCCACCGTGCTCACCATGGCCGCCGACGAGCTCGGCACCAGCCTGGCCGGGGTCTTCCTCGTCCCGGCGGGCACGGGGGGCGCCGAGCTGCTGGCCGCCGGCGGCCCGCTCGCGGCCGGCCTCGGACCGCCGGGGCCGGTCGGCCCGGTCACCACCCGCCTGCTCCGCGACGCCATTGCGCTGGGGGACGAGAGCAGCCCGCAGCCCACGCTCCGCCCCACCCGGCCTCCGGGCGGGCACGCCTGGGCTGGGGCGATGCCGCTGCTGCTGGCCAGCGCCACCACGGTGGTGCTGCTGGTGACGGCCGACCGTCCAGTTGAGACCGACGCGCTGCACTGGCTGGCAGGCCCGGTCGGGCTGCTCGCCCAGCGGGTCTGCGACCAGCGCGAGCTCGAAGCGCTCCGCGCCGAGCTGCACGAGCTCCGCCAGGACCGGAACCTGCTGCGGGCCGGGCTGCAGCACGACCTGCGAGGCCCGCTCACCGCGATCCGGGGCATGGCCGTGACCGTGCGCACCCGGGCCCAGCGGCTCAGCGACGACCAGCGCTCGGAGCTGCTTGCCTGCATCGAGGCGCAGGCCGAGCGGCTCGAGCGGATGCTGTCGGAGGCGCTGGCCGACGTCGGCGCCCGCTCGGACGGGCCGGTGCGGCTGCGGCCGACCGGGGTGCGGGCGGTCGCCGAGCGGGCGGCCGCCGCGGCCCGGTCCAGCCGCGACGGGCAGGTGGTCATCGAGGGCCGGGAGGTCACCCTGGTCACCGACCCCGACCGGCTCGAGCGGTCGCTGCTCAACCTGCTCGACAACGCCCTGAAGTTCGCGCCGCCAGGGACCCAGGCGTACGTGCTGGTCGAGGCGGTTCCCGAGGGGGCGGCGATCACCGTGGCCGACCGGGGACCCGGGGTCGCCGCCGGGGTCCTGCCCCGCCTGTTCGGCGCCTACGCCACCGACCCGGCCAGGCCCGACGGGACCGGCCTCGGCCTGCACTCGGTCCAGCGGCTGGTCGGCGAGCTCGGCGGCCGGGTCGAGTACGCCAGGCAGAAGCAGTGGACGCGGTTCGCGCTGACCGTCCCCGACCGCGCCGCCGAACAGGTGCCGTGACGGCTGCCCTGTCGTTCGAGGACCTGCCAGCACCCGACCTGTTCCTGCTGCGGCAGATCGCGCCCGGCCGGCTGTTCAACGTCGACGGCCGGGGCCGGGGCGCCGGCTGGGCCGGCAACGTCACCGTCGACGCGTCCGCCGAGCCGTTGCTGGCGCGGGTGACGGCCGGCACGGTGCTGCGGCGGCGGTCGGGCGTGCCGTTCCGCGCGTTCGGGCCCTACTGGACCACCGAGGTGGCGGTCGTCGGGATCGGCGGCGACATGGCGGTGCTCGGCGGGACCGGGGCGGCCGGGCCCGACGACGAGCGGCTGCTGGCGCTGGCCGGCGCGGCACTGGGCGCCGCCGGGGCGGTGCCGGCCGAGAAGGTGGTCGCCGACGAGCTGGAGGCCGCCCAGGCAGCGGCCGCGGCGAGCCGGATCCCCCGGGAGTCGGTGGCCGGGGCCGCGCGCGCGCTGGCCGGCCTGACCAGCCGGGCGCTGTCGTGCGGGTTCGGGGCGGTGCTGCTGGTCGAGCCGCAGCTGCACCTCGCCGTGGCCGACGAGGGGTGGCACCCCGCGGCCAGCGCCACCGAGGTCATCACCGCCATGCTGCCGCTCGCGCCGGCCGCGGCCGGCGGGCTGCTGGTCGAGCAGGACCTGCGCGCGAGCCCGTTCCCGTACCGGCCGCTGTCGTTCGCCGACGGGCTGGTGGCCCGCTGCACCGCCCCGCTCCGCCCCCAGGGCGGCAGCGGTCTGCTGCTGGTGGCCCATGCCGGCGGCGCGCCGCGCGGCTTCACCTCGCTCTGCCAGCGGGTGATGGCCGCCGTGGCCAAGGCCGGCGGGGACGCCCTGGCCGAGGCGCTCGCCCGCGAGCAGGGTCAGGTGCTGTAGAGGGCGTCGATCTCCGCGGTGTACTTGGCGTGGATCACGCGCCGCTTCAGCTTCAGGGTCGGGGTCAGCTCCTCGCTCTCGGCCGTCCACTCCGCGGGCACGACCACGAACCGCTTGACCTGCTCGATGCGTGACAGCCGCTGGTTGGCGGCGTCGACCGCCCGCTGCAGCTCCTCGAGCACGCGCGGCTGGCGCGCGAAGCTGGCCAGGGCCTCGAAGGGGATGCCCTGCTGCTTGGCCCAGCCGGGCGCGACCTCGTGGTCGAGCACGACGAGCGCGACCACGTACGGCCGGCCGTCCCCGAACGCGAGCGCCTGGCCGACCAGCGGGTGCTCCTTCAGCAGGTTCTCGATGTTGGCCGGCGACAGGTTCTTGCCGCTCGAGGTGATGATGAGCTCCTTCTTGCGGTCGACGATCCGCAGGTACCCGTCGGCGTCGAGTTCGCCCACGTCGCCGGTGTGCAGCCAGCCGTCGGCGTCGACCAGCTCCGCGGTCGCGTCGGGACGGTCGTGGTAGCCGGGTGTGTTGATCGGGCCGCGCACCAGCACCTCGCCGTCGCCGTCGAGCCGCACCTCGATCCCGGCGATCGCCGGGCCGACCGTGCCGATCTTCAGCTTCCCGGGCGGGTTGCCGGTGGCGACCCCGCTGGTCTCGGTCATGCCGTAGACCTCGATCAGCGGGAGCCCGATGGCGGCGAAGAACTCGGCCACGTCGACCGGGAGCGGCGCGGCCGCGCTCGAGGCGAACTGGCACCGGTCCAGCCCGAGCGCCGCCCGGACCTTGGCCAGCACGAGCCGGTCCAGCGCCGCATGTCTGGCCCGCAGAGCAAGGGAGACCGACGCGCCGCGCTGCTGGCGCCGGACCACGTCGAACCCGGCCTCGACGGCCGACTGGGCCAGCTTGCGCTTGCGGGCGTCGGGCTCGGCGGCGAGCTTGGCGGTGACCCCGGTCCGCACCTTCTCCCACACCCGCGGCACACCGAAGAAGAACGTGGGCCGGGCCTGGCGCACGTAGTCGAGCGCCTGCGCCGGGTCGGGACAGAAGTACACGTGGGCGCGCTTCTGCAGCGGGTCGTAGATCGACAGGACCCGCTCGGCGATGTGAGCCAGCGGCAGGTAGGAGACCGAGGTGAGGCCGTCTGGCAGGCCGCTGAGCCGGTCCAGCGCGGCGCACTCGTACAGCAGGTTCCGGTGGGTGAGCACGACCCCTTTGGGCGGGCCGGTCGTGCCCGAGGTGTACAGCAGCGTCAGCGGGTCTTCCGGCCGGACCCGGGCGCGCAGCTCGTCGAAGGGGGCCCGGCCGGCGGCGAGGGCCTCCCGGCCCCGGGCGACCAGCTCGTCCCAGGCGATCGTGCCGCGCTCGCCGGAGAAGTCCTCGGCGTCCTCCACGAGCACCAGGTGCGCGAGGGCGGGCAGCTCGTGGCGGATCTCCAGCCAGCGCTTGGCCACGTCGCGGTTCTCAAGGACGGCGACCTTGGCGGCACAGTTGGCCGCGCAGTAGCGGATCTGGTCGGGGGCGAGGGTGGCGTAGAACGTGGAGGGGGTGGCGCCGGCGTGGACGGTGGCCTGGTCGGCGATGACGTGCTCGGGCCGGTTGGCCATCATGAGCGCGACGTGGTCGCCGCTGGTCACGCCGAGGCTGGCCAGCCCGAGCGCGACCTCGGCGACGCGGTCCTGGTACGCCCCCCAGGACAGGGTCTGCCAGCCGGCGTCGTCCTTCCACGACAGCGCCGGCGCGTCGCCATGCCCCTGGGCGTGCTCGTGGAGCAGGTCGCAGAAGGTCCGGCCCTCGATCTCCGACTCGATCTCCCGGCGTGCGCTGAGCACGGCGTCGTCGGTCATCCGCTGCCCCCAGTGGCTCGGCGAACCCAGGGCCTGAGCATAGGGACCATGACCAGCGGGGTAAAGGCCATGACCAGCGGGGTAAAGACCATGACCACCGTGTTCAAAGGCCATGACCACCCGGGTCAAGGGCGTGCTGGCGTGTCAGGACCGCCCACGGGTGGCGTCAGATCGACACCCAGTGGGTGGCGAACGGGCCCGCGGGTGGCGTCAGATCGACACCCAGTCGGTCACGAACGGGGCCACGGGCTGCGGCCGCTGGACCCGGCACTGCAGCCGGACGGGACCGGCCTCAAGCTCCGGGACGACGAAACAGCCGAACTCGTCAGCCTCGACGGTGACCGTCCCACCCGGGTGGCGGACCTTCACCTCGGCCGCTCCCGGCGGCACGAGCTGGCCGATCAGCCGGCGCCGGGCGCCGCTGGCCGCGACCTCGACCTCGACGGTCAGGCCGGGCGCGGTGAACGACAGCAGCCGCGGCTCGGCGGAGCCCCGCACGGTCGCAAGCTCCTGCTGGTCGACCAGCGAGTCGAAGGCCAGCTCGGCCAGCTCGGCGTCAACCGTCCGCCAGGTGAAGCTGGCCTTGGCCGCCTCCCGCACCCGCGCCGGCACCGGATCGACCTGCCGCATCACCGTCTGGAGCTCCTTCAGCAGCGACGCGTCCTCGTCGCCGAGCCCGGCGCTCCCAGCCTCGTTCCTCAACGTCCACCCTTTCCGTCAAGTCATTTTCCAGAGCACGCACGGCTGCTCCTGATACGTCCCGTTGCTCTCACGGCCTCCCACGGGATCCGCATGGCCGACGTGCTGCACGCACAGCCGCTCCTGTTACGCCTCGTTCCTCCGGGTCGTGAGCCGGAACGGGGTCGCTCCGGAGGTCGGCACTGCCTGGTTCAATGCTACCAACAGGCAGGCAGATACAGGCAGGCAGTAGATACAGACAGACAGACAGACAGACAGGCACAGGACGGCGCCCGGCGCGCCACCCGAGCGGGAGGAACCCATGACCCGGACCGTCGCCTCGATCATCGGCGGGCAGCCCTGGAGCGGCGCGGCCGGGGCCCGCCGGATCAGCCTGGCCAACCCGGCCCGCACCGACCAGGTGACCAGCGAGGCGGAGCTGGCCGACGCCGCGGCGTTCCTGGACGCCTGCCGCGCCGCGCAGGCGGCCAGGCGAGCGTGGGCGGCGACCCCGGCGCCCGTGCGCGGGCGTGCCATCCAGCAGGCCGGCCGGCTCGTTGAAGCCAACAAGCAGGCGCTGGCCCGCATCGTCACCGACGAGATCGGCAAGCCGTACGCCGAGTCTCTCGGCGAGGTGCAGGAGGTCATCGACACCTGCAGCTTCTTCCTTGGCGAGGGCCGGCGGCTGTACGGGCAGACCGTGCCGAGCGAGATGCCCGACAAGCAGCTGCTCACCTTCCGGACGCCGGTCGGGGTGGCCGCCATCGTCACCGCCGGGAACTTCCCGGTCGCCGTGCCGTCCTGGTACCTGGTGCCCGCGCTGGTCTGCGGCAACCCGGTGGTGTGGAAGCCGGCCGAGTACGCACCGGCCAGCGCGCAGGCCCTGACCCAGCTGTTCCTCCACGCCGGCGTGCCCGCTGGGGTGCTGCACCTGGTCCTCGCCGACGGCCCCACCACCTTCGAGGGGCTCGAACGGGCCCTTACCGCCGGCCTGGTCGACAAGGTCGGCTTCACCGGCTCCACGGAGGTGGGGCGGCGCATCGGAGCGCTGTGCGGCCGCCACCTGCAGACGCCCTGCCTGGAGCTGGGCGGGAAGAACCCGCTGGTGGTCATGGCCGACGCCGACCTCGACCTCGCCGTGGAAGGGGCACTGTTCAGCGGGTTCGGCACCGCCGGGCAGCGCTGCACCTCGCTCGGCACGGTGCTGGTGCACCACTGGGTCCACGACGACTTCCTGGCCCGCTTCACCGCCGCCACCGAGGCGGCGGCCATCGGTGACCCGTACGCCGACGTGCTGTACGGGCCGATGCTCTCCGAGCGGTTCCTCGAGCGGTTCCTCGGCTGGCTGGACCTCGTCGAGGGCCACCACCGGGTCGGCGGGTCGACCGGGATCGGCCGGATCACGCGCGCCAACCCGAGGCAGGGGTTCGTGGGCGACCCCGACGCCGGCCTGTACTGCCACCCGACGATCGTCGACGGCGTCACCGCCAAGGACGAGCTGTACCGCACCGAGACGTTCGGCCCGATCGTGGGCGTGGCCTCCTTCGGCGACTTCGACGAGGCGGTGGACCTCGCCGACGGGCACGGCTACGGGCTGTCGGCGTCGATCTACACCCAGGACCCCAAGGCGGCGTTCCGCTTCCGGGAGCGGGTCGGCGCCGGGATGGTGAGCGTCAACAACTCCACCTCGGGCGCGGAGGCGCACCTGCCGTTCGGTGGCAACGGGCGCTCGGGCAACGGCGCCCGCCAGTCCGGCATCTGGGTGCTCGACCAGTTCACCCGCTGGCAGGCGGTGAACTGGGACTACTCCGGCAGGCTGCAGAAGGCGCAGATGGACGTGGCCGACGTCGACGCCGACCTCGACTTCCGCCTGGACGCCCCTTGACCGGCCCGCCCGCCGGTTGACACCGCGGGCCCTCTGCTGGTTGACACCGCGGGTCTCCTTCCGGCACCGTCGGGAGCGTGACCGGCGTCCTGCTCACCCGGAACCGCGCCCTCGACCACGGGCGCGTGGTCTCGTGCGCCTGTTGGCAGGCCCGGCGGTCCCTCCTGGCGGCATAGCGCGCCGCCGGACAGGCGGGTACCGCTCGGGCCGCGGCTTCCCCCTGCCGTTCGGGCGACCCCGCCCGCGCACGAGAAGGATGGCCCGCCATGCTGGCGACCCGGACCGCCGACCCCTGGACCGACACCGACGTCATCGACGCCAGGGCCCCCCGCTTCAACCAGGCCACCGTCGGCCTGGTCAGCCTCCTTGCCCTGCTCACCGGGTGGTGGTGGCTGCTCGCCCTGCTCGCCTTCCAGCTCGCGCTCGGCCTGACCCTCGGCCGCCGCTTCTGCCTGCCCTGCCTGCTGTACTTCGAGGTGGTGCAGCCCCGCCTCGGCGAGGGGCCGGTCGAGGACGCCCGCCCGCCGCGGTTCGCCAACATGGTCGGCGTGGCCTTCCTCACCGCCGCGTCAGTCGCGTACCTGGCCGGCTTCCGCACCGTGGGCGCGACCCTTGGCGGTATCGTGGCCGCGCTCGCGCTGCTGGCCGCGGTCACCGGGCTCTGCGTGGGCTGCGAGGCCTACCGCCTGCTGGCCCGGGCCCGCGGTGTCCGGCGCGGCGCCGTGGGCGCCGTCGACCTCGGCGAGCTGGGCGCCGACGCCGTCGCCTCCGAGACGCTGGTGCAGTTCACCCACCCGCTGTGCGGCGACTGCCGCGAGCTGGAGGGACGGCTGCGGCGCGACGCCCGCCCACTGGTCAGCGTGGACGTGTCCGAGCGGCCTGACCTCGCCCGCCGCTACCACGTCACCGTGGTCCCGACCGCGTTCACGGTCGCCGGCGACGGCACCGTCCTCGAACGCCTGGCCTGACCCCAGCGACCATACTTGACTTGGGGAACGTCACTTGGAGAACGTCACTTGGGGAACGTCCGCGGGAGGTTGATCACTGCGAGAGGAGACCGTGCTCTTTCGCCCACTGAAACAGCGTGGCACCGGTGCATGGCAGTCGCGCGTCCGTGTCCCGGAGTTGGTCGACGAGCCGCTCGGCATCGGGAAGCGATAGCTCACTCGCGCTCACTCCATTGGTGATGAGCCACAGCGTGCCGTGGACGACGACCCCTCGCATCGATGCGGCGTGCGTCCCGGCCCGCTCGTCGATCACCGCGACGCCGGCATTGACCTCAGCCCACGCGAGCACCGACGCCTCGCCGACATCCCGCTCCCCACTGCCCAGGATCTGGGCGTAATGGGCGAACGCCCGAAGCTCAGGCAGGCCGTCGCAGGCCACGACTTCGAGCCAGTCAACGTTTCGAATGTCGGCCAGGGGCGGATGCGTCAGCTCGCCCCCGCGAACCTCGTCCAAGACCGCTCTCGGGGTGACCCGCCTGTAGTTCGCGGTGAGGCGGTCGAGAACCGCCAGGCGGCCAGCTCGTGCGAAGTGGCTGAGCGGGGAGGTGTCAAAGACCAGCGCGTTCACGGCAGCGGATCGAACTCACGGCGCAGTGCCTCGACGGGCAGCGCGTCGAGCTGCGGCAGCTCTTCCTTTGCAACAGAGCCCCACAGAAGGTCGACCGTGCGGTTCGCCCCGAGCTTTCCGCCGCGGTAGGCACGGAGCACTGCCTGCGCATAGCGAGGCGAGGCTGACGGTGGATGCAGCTCCTCGACCACGGCCATTCCCAGCTCGATGAAGTCGGCCCTGGTCGGAGGGTGGGCCAGCAACGCTCGACGCTCGGCGTCGGTGACCAGCCCGAGGCTCTTCAACTGGCTGCAGAGCGCGGACCAGCTCACGCGGTACTCTACGCCGAGACGGACCGCCTTCTCCCGAGGCTCACCCGCTCCGGCTTGCCATCGTCTCGTGACCGACTCGCGAGGCAGCAAGAGGTGACTGGCAAACTCGTTGACTCGACGTTCCGTCTCGTCACCGTTCTCAGCGAGGGACAGGTCGGTGGAGTACTCGTCGGCGAACACGTGGTGGCCGATCTCGTGGGCCAACGTGAAGCGGCGACGGCCCGGGTCGGTGTCGCCATTGATCACCGCGACCCCGAAGTCGCCGAGCGACACGTAGGCGCCGTCGCCGGAGGATTCGCCGAGCGGCAGCGAGAAGCAGACGAGCCCGAGCCGCTCGGCGATGTCGGCGAGCTGGACAAGTGGCTCGGTTCCCTGACCCAGGCTGCTGCGGACGCGGTCCGCCGCGCGCTCGGCTTCGCTGACGCTCCGTGGTGTCGGAAGCTGTAGGTCGCTGACAGCAGGGTTCAGGAAACCTTGCCCCACGAGGAACTCCACGTCGCGAGCTGCCTTGTCGACGGCTCGGTCGAGGTGCATCGAGCGGTGACCGACCGCGGCGTCGGCCCGGCGGCTCACCACCGGCTGGGGTGACTCCACAAGGAACCAGTCCAGTGGCCGCTGCAGCTCGGAGGCGATACCAGCCAACTCGACGGCGGACACCTTTCGAGCACCGGCCTCGATCTTGGCGAGCGCCGTTCGATCCAGCCCAAGCGTCGCCGCGAGGTCGGCCTGCGTACGCCCGGCTTCGACACGGGCATCAGCGATGCGCTGGCCGATCTGCTTCTGCTCGAAGATCTGACCTGGTGACACGTGTGCGATTTTAGCACGCGAATGGTCGGCCGGGTCCAGCTCCTGGCTTGGCTCGCCGTAGCGGGCGCCCGGCGAGGCGCCGTACTTGAACCGCAGCAGGTGTTCGTGGCACCTGCCGCAGCGCCACGGCAGGGCTGTGACGGGACCGTTATCTCAGCACTTCGGGAAGGGGCACGTCCGCCTGCGCCCGGCGCGTGAACCGGCTCACGATGTCCGACACTGCACCTTCGTTGGTGAGGCCCGTCGACCGGTTGCGGGCGTAGGCGATCAGCTCGCTCAGGTCGCTGGCGAGTTCCTCGTCCTTGAGCCGCTGCGCGAAGGTGCGGAGCTGCCGAAGTGGCCGGATGCAGGCCGGATAGCCAGCAGCAGCCTGCTGGAGCGCTTGCCGAGCAACCCAAAGCTGGGTCTGCGCTCGGTCGAAGATCGGCTGCTCGTCGAAGTGCCAGTATCGGCAGCACTCGACAAAGTGCAGCTGCTTCTCCCAGTCAGCGGACGCGTGGTATCGACGCCACGGCTCGGTTGGTCCGGCAAGCAGGCGCTGTCCTCTGCTGGTGCGCACGGTGAGCTCGAGCTGGGTGATGCGCTCGGGAAGGTGTGGAACCAGGACGGCCACGGGCTGCAGCGGCTGGGTCGGGAGCTCGGCGGTACCTGCAGCCCGCACGGTGTAGTCGTGCAGCTCGACGGTGACCTCGGTCCAGGACTGCAGGCCGAGCAGCGTCGCGATCGTGTCCTCGTCGGCCATGTCGAAGTGGCTGTAGTCCAGCGCGCCGACCAGCGTGATACCGATCCCGGCTGCGGCGGCGGCAAGCGCGAAGAACAGCGCCTGGAGCGTCTCCACGGCGGTGAGGACCTGGTCAAGGAGCACCAAGCCCGAGATCGGCTGGGTGTTGGGGCGGCGCACGCCGTGATCGGTGAGGATCAGCTCGTCGCCTTCGATCAGGTAGTCCTCGTGCGCCTTGGCGTCACGCAAGGCGATGTCGAGGCCGTCCAGCAGCGGGACGAGGCTTGGCTGCTGGGATGCCTGGCGCAGCAGCATGCCCGCGTTCCGGCGGCGCACGTCCTGGTAGCTGCGTTGGCCGTTCACGGTCAGGAGCGCCGCGACGTAGCGCTTGCCGGGGCCTTCGAGCAGCTCGTGGGCAAGGGCGAGGACGGCGCGGACCGCCTGCCGGTCATCGCGGGCGGCCGCAAGGACGGCTTGGGCGGTGACCGCGGCGTCGTAGCCGCGCCGAGCAGCATCCTGGATGTCGTCGACCAGCGTGTGGTCGTGGACCAGCCGCTGGAGCTGGTCGGGACGCCGCGTGAAGACTGCGTAGGCGTCGTGGGCGATTCGGCGGAAGCGCTGGTCGTCAAGGACCACCTCGGCGTGCAGCGTCATCATGCGCAGCAGCAGACCCATACCGCTGGGGCAGGAAGCACCGAGGAGCTGCTCGAAGTCCCGGGCGCCGTCCTGCTCGAGCAGGAGTAGATCGGTGGTGCCGGCCAGCCGGTAGGCCTCGACGGCGAGCGCGGCGACGATGTCGCCGGCCCGGTCGGAGGCGCTGATCCGCCGCCAGCGCTCCAGCCGCTCGATGAGGTGATTGCCTTCGTCCTCTGCGGCATCCAGGGCCTGCTGCCCCGCGTCGGCGGCTGCTTGGGCTTGCAGCGGCGTGGGCGCCGCGCATGCCGTGAGGTAGCAGCCGGCCACCTGGGTGAGGTGCCCGATCAGCGCGTCGGCGGTGCGCCAGAGCGGCAGGTGCGGCCGAAGCCACCGGGACGTGTGGAGCTGGTCGCGGAGGTCGACGAGGTTGGTGACGAGTTCGAGCAGCCGCGGAGCGGCCGAGGGGTCCTGGATGGCGGCGTTGAGGGTCGGCAGGAACCGGCCCACCCACTCCACGAGGGGGTCGAATGCCTGCTCTGGCGGCCACGGATCGCTGGCCGGGCGCGATCGGGCTTGGCTGCCAGGTTGGCGGTCGAGGATGGCCAGGGCCTCGCGGGCGAGCCGCTGGCGGCGCTGGAGGTCCGGGTCGACCTCGCGCGGGTCGGGGCGTGCACCGCAGGTCGGGCATGGTATCCCGACGACACGGGCCCCGCGGCAGCCGCGGCACTCGATCTGCTTCCACGACAGCCCAATCCTGTTCGCGCGCCGGCGGCTGGTCATGTTTGCACGTAGCCCTTGAACGAGGGGGTCTCAGGGTGCATGCAGTATGGCGGCCCAGACCCAGGCACGCCGGTGAATTTCGCCAGGACACTCGGCGACGCCGGTTGTAGGTCGTTCGGACGGAGACGGTGGTGAGCGCCTGTCAAGCCGACCAGGAGTAGGGCTGGATGGTTGGAGGCCACGTCCGGTCTTGGAGCTTTGCCCAAACCAAGTTCGCCGTGCGCCCAGGCGAGCTTGTCGCACAGCTGCTGGCTCTCCTCCCGCGAACTGGCGAGGACGGCAATGGGACTTGGCACACCCTTGACTATGCAGCAGGCAAGGGCCTACCACACCTCATTGTTCCACTCCAAATTGAAGGGCCTGAATCTACCCCTTGGCCGCGCCTGATCGGGTGAGCGAACGTCGCGCCAAGACGTGCTGTTCATGGAAGTCCCGGGCTTCTGGCACGTCGGCATACCTGCTCATCAGGAGCCTATCCAGCTCAGCGGCCCGCCACAGCGTCGAGGTGCGAAGGAACGCGGAATCAAACGCCTTAGCCCCGACCTCGGCCGCACCGTCGACCTCCCCACGCAGCCCCAGAATCATTCCGAGTTCAACTTGGGTGGTCGCAACGCGGGTCGGCCAATAGTTCGGCCGCTCGGGATCGCTACACTCCTCGATCACTCGGTTCGCGTGCTCCTCGGCAGGATCGGGCTCGCCCAACAGCACGAAGCTCGTCGCAGCATAGAACGACAGCTTCGGGGCGTCGAAGACGAAATGGTGCTCCGGATGCGCTGGGGCCGGCGTCTTATCCATCTCCTTCGTCGCGCGCCGGATCGCCCGCTCGGTCTCCCATTTGTCGCCGCGTCGGGCCCATGCTCTGGCCTGCTGCAGGGTCAACGCGACCAACGCGGAAGCACCCGCCGGCGCGAACGCCTCGCCGGCGCGGGCCGCCTCGATGGCGTCGCGATAGCTACCATCGGCGAGGGAGAACCATGCCTTCGTCTCCAACGCCCACGCCATCAGGTCATGATGATCGGCCTGCCTGCCGAGGTGGAATGCAACGCCGCGGTTCGCCTCGGCGGCGGTGCGGTCGCCAACGTCGAAGTGCAGGCAGGCAAGCAGGAGCGCGAGCCAGCCGGCGGAGACGAGCAGGTGCCGTCGCTGCGCGATCGTGAGTCGTCCTTGGAGGAGCTGGCCGACGTACCTGAGCTGCTTTAGGACCTCCCGCCGAAGCACGACAGGCATCGTACTGGAGTAGTCTCGGCAGAATCGATCGACGATGCGGTCGATCGTCTCCAGCGTGTCCGGGCCGATGTCTGATTGCTCGGTCTGCCGCATCAACTCGACTGCGTCGGCCGTCCAATCTTCACCAGCAGCCACTGTCTCGGTGTTGTACTGCCCATCCTCGACGGAGGAAGTCACCAAGGGCCTACGGCGGACCGATGCGCGTTCCTCGCTGGTAGGCAGGCCCAGATGGTCGGCCGGGAGCCCGAACAGACGGCACAGCCCCCTCCGGTAACGCCGCTCGGGCCGTCGCATGCCACGTTCCCAGCGCCACCACATGTTGGCGTTCACGCCGGCCTGCTTGTCACCCATTGCGAGCATGACCTCTCGCAGATGCCCGGCTGCCTCGCCCAACGACCAATCGCGAAGTTCACGCTGCTCGCGTAGCAGCAAGTTATCTTCTCGCTCGATCGGCATGGAGTCCCTCTAGCGGACGAATAAGGGCAATCGTACCGCGTAGGCCGATCCTTGCTTCTCGCAATGGTCTTCTCATCGTCCACAGCGGCCGAGTGGACGAAGCGCGGCCGATACCGTCAAACCGCCCGCTCATGATCCCTAACAGGGCTACGCGCTCGCCGCGGTCGCCGTTGGGCTGGTCGTCTGCATCCTCCTGCGGGTCGCCGAGCCGGCCGCCATGACCAGCCGGCCCGACCCCGAGGACCCGCTTGCCCAGGTCGCGGCGTCTGATCAGGACGCGGCATCGTTCGGGGAGCAGGCGCCGTGGTGGCCCGGGCGTCGGCGGCGTGCGATCCGGGGACGGGCGGCATGAACGCCCTGGGCGTGGCCCTGATTCTCCTGGCCGTGCTGGGCGGGACGGTCCTGGTCGCCGGGTTGCTGTACGCCGACTACCAGAACGAGTGCGACCACCGGCGCTGGCTGGCCCGGCGGCAGCGCTGGGCAGCGCGGGAGCAGGACAGGGAGCATGACTGACCCCACCGAGGCGGTCTCGCCGGCCGAAGACCACCGCTCACCGACCCTCCCCCGGCGGCCGGCGTGGGTGCGGCACAATGCGAGCGTGATCGTCGACTGCGCGGTGTACGAGAACGGCGTCCGGCGTCCGGGCGTGGTCGACCTGAGGGACGCCTACGAGGCGGCCGGCAAGGGCGCGTTCGTGTGGATCGGGCTGCACCAGCCGACCGAGGAGGAGTTCGGATCGGTCCGGCGCGAGTTCAACCTCCACCCGCTGGCCGTCGAGGACGCCATCAAGGCCCACCAGCGGCCCAAGCTGGAGGTCTACGACGACACGCTGCTGCTGGTCCTCAAGCCGGCCCGCTACGTCGACCATGAGGAGGTCCTCGACTTCGGCGAGATCCTGCTGTTCGTCGGCGAGGGGTTCGTGGTCTCGGTGCGCCACGGCCAGACCAAGGCCCTGGTCGAGGTCCGGTCCAGGCTCGAGGCCCACCCGGAGCTGCTGGGCTGCGGGCCGAGCGGGGTGATGTACGCGGTCCTCGACCACGTCGTGGACAACTACGTCCCGGCCGTGGAAGGCGTCGACGAGGACATCCGCGAGATCGAGCAGCAGGTCTTCGCCGGCCAGGGCGGCTCGGCCGAGCGGATCTACAAGCTGCAGCGCGAGGTGCTCGAGTTCCTCCGGGCGACCGCGCCCCTGATCGACCCGCTGGAGCGGCTGGCCAGGGGCCGGCTCCCCCATGTCGACCCCGAGATGCGCGAGTACTTCCGCGACGTCTACGACCACGCACTGCGGGTCGTCGAGCAGGTCGACGGGTTCCAGCGCCTGCTCAACAACGCCCTCGAGGCCAACGCCACCCAGGTGACCCTGCGCCAGAACGAGGACGTCCGCAAGATCTCGGCCTGGGTGGCCATCCTCGCGGTGCCCACGATGATCGCCGGGATCTACGGCATGAACTTCGAGCACATGCCCAAGCTGCGCTCAACGATCGGCTACCCGCTGGTCATCGGCGTGATGGTGCTGGCCTGCTCGCTGCTGTACCGGATGTTCCGCCGCAGCGGCTGGCTGTAGGTGCGACGAGCGGAGGTCCTCGAGCTGTTCGACAACCCGTGACCGCCCGGACCTGCGTCGTCGTGGGCGGCAACCTGGCCGGGGGCCGCGCCGCCGAGACCCTCCGAGCGGCCGGGTTCGACGGCCGGGTGGTGCTCGTCGGCGCCGAGCCGGACCGCCCCTACGAGCGGCCGCCGCTGTCCAAGGCGTTCCTGCACGGCCGCCAGCCCGAGGAGGCGCTCTACCTGCGCCCCGAGGGCTGGTACGCCGAGCACGAGATCGAGCTGCGGCTGGGCACCCGCGCCACCCGGCTCGACCCGGCCGCGCGCACGGTGGAGCTGGACCGCGGCGGGCCGCTCGGCTACGACCGGCTGCTGGTGGCCACCGGGTCGAGGATGCGCCGCCTCGACGTACCCGGCGCCGGCCTGGCCGGCATCCACCTGCTGCGTACCGTCCGCGACGCCGAGCGCCTGCGGGCCGAGCTGGCGCCCGGCCGCCGGGTGGTCGTGGTCGGTGCCGGGTTCATCGGTACCGAGGTGGCCGCCTGCTCCCGCGACCTGGGCCTCGAGGTCACCATGCTCGAGGCCGCGCCCCTGCCGCTGCCCCGCCTGGGTCCGGAGCTGGGGCGGATCTGGGCCGGGTACCACCGCGACCAGGGCGTGGACCTGCGCACCGGCGACGGAGTGGCCGCGTTCCGGGGCGACGGCCGGGTCGCGGCGGTGGTCACCACCTCCGGCCGGGTCGTCGCCTGCGACCTGGCCGTGGTCGGCGTCGGGGTTGTCCCCGAGACCGAGTGGCTGGCCGGCTCCGGCGTGCGGCTCGACAACGGCGTGGTCGTCGATGAGTACTGCCAGACCCGCGTGCCCGGGGTGTTCGCGGCCGGGGACGTGGCCGCCTGGTGGCACCCGCGGCTCGGCACCCGGCTCCGGGTCGAGCACGTCGACAACGCCCACAACCAGGCGGTCGCCGCCGCCCACGGCATGCTCGGCCGGCGGGTGCCTTTCGCGCCGGTCCCGTTCGTCTGGTCCGACCAGTGGGACCTGCACCTGCAGGTCGTCGGCATCGCCGACCGGTACGACCGGGTGGTGCTGCGGGGCAAGGTCGAGGACCGCTCGTTCGTCGCCTTCTACCTGCTCGGACCCGAGGTGCGGGCCGCCGCCGGGGTGAACCGTCTCAAGGAGATCGCCGCCGCCCGCCGCCTGGTCTGGGCCCGTCTGGACCACCCGGACCAGCTCGCCGACGAGGACGTGGAGCTCCGCTCGCTCATCCCCAAGCGCCCGCCGGCGTGAGCCGAGTTCGCCGGGCGGGAACGCGGGCCGGGCGGGAACGCGGGCCGGGCGGGAACGCGGGTGGTGGCCGTACCGTTGCAGCTTCTCCGAGGGCAGCCTGTTCCCATGGGTGCTCGACAGGCGGGAACGCGGGTGGTGGCCGTACCGTTGCAGCTGGCGAACGACCAGGATGAGCACCAGTCAGACGAGCACCAGTCAGACGAGCACCAAGAGCAAGGAGTCCCGCATGATCTTCGGCTTCCACAAGACCAGCATGCCCGCGGCCAAGGACGCGCTGCCCGGCCGGTCGGCACGGATGCCTGTGCCGGAGCGCCATACTGTCCTGGGCACGCCCCTGACACCGCCCTTCCCGGACCACCTGGAGCAGGCGGTCTTCGGCCTCGGCTGCTTCTGGGGCGCCGAGCGCGCGTTCTGGCAGACCCCCGGCGTGTGGACCACCGCGGTCGGCTACGCGGGAGGGTTCACCCCCAACCCCACCTACGAGGAGGTGTGCAGCGGGCGCACCGGGCACACCGAGGCCGTGCTGGTCGTGTTCGACCCCGGCCAGGTCAGCTACGAGCAGCTGCTCAAGGTCTTCTGGGAGAGCCACGACCCGACCCAGGGGATGCGGCAGGGCAACGACGTCGGCACCCAGTACCGCTCGGCCATCTACACCCGGTCCGACGCCCAGCGCGAGGCCGCCGAGGCGTCCCGCGACGCCTACCAGAAGGAGCTGACCGCGGCCGGGTACGGCCAGGTCACGACCGAGGTCGGCGTGGCGTCGGAGTTCTACTACGCCGAGGACTACCACCAGCAGTACCTCGACAAGGTCCCGAACGGCTATTGCGGCATCGGCGGCACCGGGGTGAGCTGCCCCGTCGGGGTGACGAGGGCGGAGAACTGACGCAGCTGCCGTTGTGCTCGCGACGCTCGGACCGGGACGGCCCGGTTGGCCTCGCCCGCCGCCAACACCGGGCAGGTGAGACCGTCGACGCCGCTCAGCACAGCCTATCCAGGAGGCGTCATGAACCCAGCGCCCGTGCAGCGCATGCTGCCAGTCGCCAGGAACCTCTTCGACATCCCCCCTGACGTCGCCTACTTCAACGTCGCCAGCCTGGCCCCGACCCTGCGCGCCGGCGTTGCCGCCGGGCGGCAGGCGCTGCAACGACGAGCCCAGCCGTGGCGGATCGCCGCCGCCGACTGGTTCGACGACGCCGAGCGTCGGCGGGCGCTGTTCGCCCAGCTCATCGGCGCCCCAGCCGGGAGCGTCGCGCTGGTCCCCGCGACCAGCTACGGCATGGCGGTGGCCGCCGCCAACCTGCCCGCCCGGCCAGGCCAGCGCGTGCTGGTCCTGGCCGAAGAGTACCCGTCTGGGATCTACACCTGGGCTCGCTTCGCACGCCGGACCGGCGCCGAGCTCCACACCGTGCACCGTGCGCCGGGGCAGGGCTGGGCCGACGCGGTCCTGGCAGCGCTCGACGAGCGGGTCTCGGTGGTGTCGGTGCCGCAGGTGCACTGGACCGACGGGGCGCTGGTGGACCTCGACCGGATCGCTCCACCTGCCCGCAGCGTCGGGGCCAAGCTGGTCGTCGACGCCAGCCAGTCCGCGGGCGCGATGCCGATCGATGTCGGCGTCCTGCGACCGGACTTCCTGGTCACGGTCGGCTACAAGTGGCTGCTCGGCCCGTTCGGGCTCGGCTACCTGTACGTCGACGAGGCCTGGCACGACGGCCAGCCGATCGAGGAGAACTGGATCCTCCGCGACGGCGCACGAGACTTCGCCCGCCTGGTCGACTACCCGGACACCTACCAGCCCGGCGCACGCCGCTTCGACGTCGGCGCGCGCACCGCCTTTGAGCTGACCCCGATGGCGATCGCCGCGTTGGAGCAGGTGCACGCCTGGGGCGTCGCCAACATCGCCGCGACGCTGCATGCGGTGACCGCACCCATCGAAGCTCGGGCCTGCGACCACGGCCTGGCGACCCCGGCGGCGCGGGGGGCGCACATGCTCGGCGTGCGCGTCCCTGACCAGCTCCGCAGCAACCTGCTCGCCGCGCTCAGCGAAGCCGGCGTCCACGTGGGTGTCCGCGGGTCGGCGCTGCGGATCAGCCCACATCTGCACATCACCGACGACGACATCACCCACCTGTTCGCGACGCTCGACCGGGTCCTTTGACGAGCCGCGTCCAGCAGCTGGGCTTCCGCTCGCTGCGACGGAGGCGGACTGGGCCACGGGGGCTCGAGCGCAACCGTGTTCCCAAGGCAGGCGTGCAGTCGGGGTTCCGTGGTATCCAGGTGGCATGCCTGCTGCTTCCAAAGCTGGTCCCATGCTGTCCGCCGACGGGGTCACCTTCCAGCTTCATGACACCGGTCGCGACCTGGCCGCGGCCTGGCTGTTCCAAGAGGTCGCCATGCCCCGCGGCGGCTGGAGCCTCGAGCCCGACGGCAACGGCAGACCGTGGCGGCTGCGCTTCCCCCGCCCGGCCGTGGACCGGATGGAGTACCTGATCGAGCTGCTCCACGGTGACGGGCGCAGCGAGCTGGTCTGCGACCCGGCCAACCCGCTGCGCGCCCCCGGACCGTTCGGCGACAAGTCGGTCGTCGAGTTCCCCGAGTACCGGCCGCCGGGCTGGACGGTCCCGGTCGACGCGCCCGCCGGGACCACCACCGACCTCGAGGTCGACGTGCCCACCCTGGGCGGGCGGATGCGGGCCGCGCTCTGGGCCAGCCCGGGAGTGACCGCCCATGAGCGGCTGCCGCTGCTCGTCGCCCACGACGGCATCGAGTACGCGCAGTACTCGAGCCTTACGCTCATGCTCGACCGGCTCTCCCACCGCGGCGCGCTCCCGCCCATGCGGGCCGCCCTGCTCCACCCGATGCGGCGCGACGAGCACTACTCGGCCTCCGACGCCTACGCCGAGGCGCTCGCCCGCGAGGTGCTGCCGTCGCTGGCCACGGTGGCCCCGGCGCCGCCGGGCCGCCGCTTCCGCGTCGGCATGGGCGCCAGCCTCGGCGCGCTCGCGATGCTGCACGCCCACCGGCAGCGCCCGGCCACCTTCGGCGGGCTGTTCCTGCAGTCTGGCAGCTTCTTCCACCACCGCTACGACCACCACGAGATCGGCTTCGAGCACTTCCAGCGCATCCGCCGCTTCATGGACCGCGTGCACGCCGACCGCGAGTGGAGCCACCCGATCCCGATCGTGATCACCTGCGGCGGCGTCGAGCTGAACCTGCCCAACAACCGGGCCACCAGCCTGGTGCTGCGCCGCCAGGGCTACCCGGCGCGCTTCGCCGCCAGCCGCGACGCCCACAACTGGACCGCCTGGCGCGATATGTTCGACCCGCACCTGGTGAGCCTGCTGAAGGAGCTGTGGGGATGAGGCGCGACGAGTGGGCGGTCGAGTCGCCGGCGATCGGCACGGGAGGCGTCGTCGCCTACGGCCACTACGGCCGCCCGCTGCTGGCCTTCCCCTCCGACGGCGGCCGCCGCACCGACTTCGAGGACCGCGGCATGGTCGGCGCCGTCGGCGACCTCGTCGAGGCGGGCCGGGTCAAGCTCTACTGCGTGGACAGCTTCGACGACCAGAGCTGGCGCAACAACGCCCTGCCGCTCGAGGAGCGGGCCCGCAGGCACGCCGGGTACGAGGACTGGGTCGTCAACCACGTGGTCCCGCGGGTCCACGCCGACTGCGGCGGCCCCACCGAGGTGATGCTCACCGGGTGCAGCTTCGGCGCCTACCACGCCGCCAACTTCGCGCTCAAGCGGGCCGACCTGTTCCCCCTCGCCATCTGCATGAGCGGGGTGTACGACGTCGCGGCGGTGGGCGGCGGCTGGGAGCGGGGCGACGCGGTCTACTTCAACAACCCCACGGACTACATGGCCAACGCCGACGGCGACCACCTCGACTGGCTGCGGCGCCAGGTCCACCTGGTGCTGGTCTGCGGCCAGGGCATGTGGGAGGACACCACCGGCGCGCTCGAGAGCACCAAGGCGTTCGCAGGCGTGCTGGACGCCAAGGGCGTCCCCCACGAGCTGGACCTCTGGGGCTACGACGTGCCCCACGACTGGCCCTCCTGGCGGGCCCAGCTCGCCCACCACCTGCCCCGCTTCTGCTAGGAGGCTGTGCCACGGTCGGGCGGGTCCCGCCGCCACGGCCCCCCGAGCGCGCCTGTGCCACGGTCGGGCAGATCCCCCAGCGCGGCCGCTCAGGCCTGGCCGCTGGGCGCAGCGGCCAGGGGGACCCCGGCCACCGTCTCGTCGGCGAGGTGCTCGACCACCGCCTTGAGGTCCCCGGTCCGCTCGTAGACCGCGAGCTGGCGGTCGGCGCTGGTGCCGTCGCGCAGGATCGTGTGCAGGTACTGTGCGTCGGCCCGGGAGCCCAGCTCGTCGACCACGTCGTCGACGAACTCGAGCAGCTCGCGGGCGAGGTCGCGCATGGGGACCTCCTCGAGCTTGCCGAAGTCGATCAGCTTGCCGTCGATGCCGTGGCGGACCGCCCGCCACTTGTTCTCGGCCACCAGGGAGGGCAGGTACTTGCGGAAGCCGAGGTTCTGGCCGCGCAGCTTCAGCAGCTTGGCGCAGATCGCCTGGATGAGAGCGGCCACGCAGATGACCTCATCGACCCGGGTGATCGCGTCGCAGACCCGGAACTCGACGGTCGGGTACTGCCAGTGCGGCCGCAGGTCCCACCAGATCTTCTTGCCGTTGTCGATGCAGTTGGTCTTGATCAGCAGCTCGACGTGGTTGTTGAACTCGTCGTAGGAGCCGAACTCGGGCGGGATGCCGGTGCGCGGGAAGCGCGACCAGATCACGCTCCGGTAGGACTTCAGGCCGGTCTTGCGCCGCAGCCAGAACGGGCTCGAGGTGGACAGGGCGAGCAGGTGGGGCAGGAAGTAGCGCGCCTCGTTCATGACCTCGACGCGCGCCTCGGGGTCGGGGATGCCGACGTGGACGTGCATGCCGAAGATCAGCAGCTCCCTGACCACGTCCTGCATCTCGGCCTCGAGCAGCTTGTAGCGCTCGAGCTCGGTGATGCGCTGGTCCTGCCAGCGCGAGAACGGGTGGGTGCCGGCCGACACGATCCGCAGCCCGTCCGGGCTGAGCAGGCCGGCCAGCGCGCCCCGCAGGCGCACGACCTCGGCGCGCGCCTCGCCGACGTTCTGGCAGATCTTGGTGCCCACCTCCACCACCGACTGCAGCATCTCGGCCTTGACGTCCTCGCCGAGCAGGGGCCGGGCGACCGCGAGCAGCGTGTCGATGTGGGCCCGCAGCTCCCCGTCGGAGTCGACGATCTGGAACTCTTCCTCGATGCCGATCGTGAGTCGCGGCTCGGTCACAGCGATCCCTCCACCACGTAGGCGGGCACGATGCTTCCCGCGCCCGCGGTGACGTTGAGCAGCGCGGACGACGACAGCCGGGTGAGCGTGCCCGCGACCCGGCCGTCGAACAGGTACGGGTCCATGTCGACCGCGAGGTCGAGCAGGCGCACGCCCTCGAGCGCGACCGGGAACGGCTCGCGCGGCACCGGCACGGCCTCCTGCACCACGTAGGACTGGGTCAGGGCGACGTCGACCGCCTGCTCCCAGTCGTTGGCGTGGACCGTCCAGCCGAGCACCACCCCCTTGCCGCCGTACTCGTCGTTGGGCTTGAGCACCAGCTCCCGGGGCCGCTGGCAGACATAGGCGACCAGGTCCTGGATGGGCTCGCCGTGGCGGGTGGTGGGGCCGTGGCGGACCTTGCGCGTCCACGGCACGTGCCGTTCGATCGCCTCGCGCTGGGCCGGGGTGTAGAGCCCGGCGTAGCGCTCGTCCGACAGCAGGGCCAGGCTCATCTTCTTGTGCAGCAGCTTGGCCCGGAAGGTGTTGACCACGCACACCGCCCCGGCCAGGTAGGCGTCGCGCAGGGCGTGGTGGGCCTCGTCCTCGGTGGCCAGCAGCTCGCTGGTGAGCACCCGGCGGTAGACGAGGTTGACCCGCTCCCCCTCGGCCCACAGCGAGCCGCCCGAGAAGTCGAGGCCGGCCGGGTCGCAGATGTGGGTGCGGACCCCGCGCGACTCGAACCACTCCCGGAACATCTCGAACTCCGACAGGGTCGGCAGGCCGGGCCAGTCCACGATCGCGACGACCGGGGTGTCGCCCGTGCCCCACTCGGCGAACGCGCGCAGCATGCAGTCGAGCTGGGCCTGGCGCACGGGCAGGTGGTGCAGCCGCCAGCGCTTGCGGAACGCCTGCATGACCGGCAGGGACTCGAACACCTCGGCGAGCACGTCACCGTAGGCCATGCCCGCCGGCGACTCGGCGTTGTACTCCACGTAGCGGATCTCGTCGGCGAAGAAGCTGTCGAGCCGGCTCGACGGCGACGACGAGCCGCAGCCCGGGTCGGCCAGGGCCAAGCGCTCCTCCTCGGGCGTCAGGTCCAGCTCGGCGCGCAGGTCGGCGTCGGCCAGCAGCGCCCGCTCGAGCGCGCCGAGCGCGGCGTAGACGGTCTCGGCGGCGCCCACCGCCCGGTCCCAGCGCGCCTGCTCGATGAGCTGCGGGCGCAGCGCGACCGAGAGCGGGTGCGCGCCGAAGTACAGGCCCCGCTCGCGCTGCCCCTCGGCGAGCGCGGCGCAGGTCTCGTTGGCGAGCGCCCGGTCGTCGAGGAGCTCGTGCCAGGCGGCGACGGGATCGTTCACACGTACCTCCACCAGCGGTGCTCGCCCCGCCAGGGCGGGGCCGCCTCACCGCGCGCGTAGCGTAGGACCAGCTCGCTCATGTGGTGCAGCACCCAGTCGAAGCCCTCGTCCTTGATCGAGAAGTTGTCGAAGTCGGGGGCCGGGTTCAGGAAGTCGATCGCGTACAGCACCCCGTCCTTGACCGCGAACTCGACGGTGTCCATGTCGTAGCCGAGCGCCCGGGTCAGGGTGCGCGCGTCACCGATGGCCCGCTCGCGCAGCTCACCCTCGGGCGGGTTGTCGGTGACGTAGCGGTCGAAGAACGGCCGCCTGGGGTCGTAGCGGAACGGCAGCACGTCCTCGCCGATCACGATGCAGCGGACGTAATCGTCCCAGTCGATGTACTGCTGCAGGATCATCGTCTTCTGCCCGGTCTGGTCGTAGGCGCGGATCAGCTCCTCGAGCGAGCCGACGACGTACACGTCGCGCGAGCCGCCGCCGGTGTTCGGCTTGAGCACCGCGGGCAGGCCCGTGTAGCCGACGACCGCCTCCCAGTCCAGGGGGTACTGGAGGTTCCGCAGCGACCGGTCCGGGTCGATGTAGCCGATGTACTCCTTGTTGGGCAGCACGATCGTCTTGGGCACCGCCACCCCGAGCTTGCGGGCCAGGGTGCACTCGAAGAACTTCTCGTCGGCCTCCCACCAGAACGGGTCGTTGATGACCGCCGTGCCGAGCAGGGCCACGCTCTTGAGGTAGGCGCGGTAGAAGGGGACCTCGTGGGAGATCCGGTCGACGATCACCGCGTAGCGGGGCGGCTCCTCCAGCTCCCCAGCGCCCCCGAGCGAGCACATCTCGGCCCGGATGCCGTCCTGCTTGCCCTTCTCGTTCACCACGTCGAGGAACGGCAGCGGGAAGGTGTTCTCGATCCCTACGAGCAGGCCGACGAGCTTGGGCATGGGGGCTCCTTCCGGGCGCGGACCGGGCGGGTGCGGCCGTGCACCCGTGCTAGGCCGCACGTGTGCGTCCGGTCGGTGGACGGCGGTGGGTTCCGGTGGCGATCACCCGCTTCCTGGCGGCGGGGAGCGTCGGGGACACGGCGGTGCGCCCGTTCTTGCCCTCGCCACGGCAAGCCTAACCAGCAGCGGCGGCCACGGGAAGGGTGTCGGCGGGCTCGCGGGCGCCATCCTCGGGCTCTAGGGCGGTCCAGGCAGGCCGACCGCCTGGCCGGTGTCACCCAGGGGACCCCACCGGACGAGGCACTCGTCGTGGAGGTCGTTCAGAAAGGCAGCGAGTAGCTCCCTCGTGCTCGCCAGCCCGGCGTCAAGGTACCGCTCGAGCTCGTCGACCGCGGCGTTGCACTGCTCAGCGGTGAACCGGCTGAGCAGTTCGTCGAGGTGGCCGGTCTTCATGATGAACGCTCCTTCGCCCGACAGGTGTCCACGTGACGCACCCGCCCATTCGTATGATCCCATCGCGATCTGCCATGACGCACCGACCGTCCGGAACCTCCGCCGGCCCTGAGACGGCTGCGAAGCGAGGTGGAAGTCTTGCTTCCGGCCGCGCCGTCTACGGGGCGGGTGGGCACTATGATCTGGTGTCAGTAGCCCGCGACCAAGGCATCGACCATGCTCATCTGCGCGTTCGCCCGCTCCGACCCGGGCCGGGTCAGGGACCGGAACGAGGACAGCCACCACCCGGGGAGGACGCTGTTCGCCGTCGCCGACGGCCTGGGCGGCCACTCGGCCGGGGAGGTCGCGTCCGCGACCGCGGTGCGCGTGCTGGCCCGGCTCGACGGCATGCGCCCGGCCAGCGTCGAGGCGGCCCGGGAGGAGCTGGTGGCCGCCTTCGAGGAAGCCAACCGGGTCGTTCGCGACGAGGCGGCGCTCGACCCGGCCCGCGCCGGGATGGGCACCACCCTGACCGCGGCCCTGCTCGCCGCCGAGCAGCTCGTCATCGCGCACGTCGGGGACAGCCGTGCCTACCTGCTTCGGCCCGGCGAGCCGCTGCGGCAGCTCACCAATGACCAGACGGTCGTGGCCGAGATGGTCCGCCAGGGCCGCCTCTCCCGCGACCAGGCCGCCTCGCACCCCTACCGCAGCGTGCTGACCACTGCCATCGGGCTGGAGCGGGAGGTCGACATCCAGCTCCCGCCGCCGCTCCCGCTCCGCTCCGGTGATCAGGTGCTGCTCTGCTCCGACGGCCTCACCGAGCCGGTCGGCGAGGACATGATCGCCGAGCTGCTGATGTCGTCCCCGGACGGCGACGCCACCTGCGACGCGCTGGTCGACGCGGCCAACGCCGCCGGCGGCCCGGACAACGTCACCGTCGTCCTGGTCCGGACCGCCAAGGGCGACCCGGGCGCCTGACCGTCGCGACGCCGGCCCGTGCCGGAGGGGCGCGGAGCATCACCGGGCCGTTCCGTGCGGTCCTCGGCGCCAGCGGCACGGTCGTGGGCGTCGTCGCCGGAGGTCACGGGGATGGCCGCGCCTACCCCGGGCTGGCCGCAACGTGCACAATCGGGTGCGCCGGGGTAGGGCGAGCGCTCCCAAAGGGTAGGCGGAGAAGAAGATGAGCAAGCGCATGGGCAGGCAGGAACCGACGAGACCGCTGGGGCCGTACGACCCCTGGGCGGAGACGTCGCGGCTGGGCGGACCGTGGCCGCCGCAGGAGCGGCAGCGCCCGTCGCGGGCCCGCATCGGCATCGCCCTGCTGGTCGTCGCGCTGCTCGTGCTGACGGTGCTGGGGGTCGGGGGCTTCGTCGGCTGGCGGCTGTGGCCGTCCTTCCCCAACCCGTTCGCTTCCCGGTCGGTGGACCGCAGCCCGCCCGTGGTGCTCAAGGCGATCGAGGACCTGCACGTCTACAAGGCCGCCTCGGGCAACTTCCAGATCCTGATCGACCTCGAGAAGGACTCGAAGTACCTGCCGTCGTTCGTCAAGGGCGAGCGGACGCTGTTCGTGGCCGCCGGCAGCGTGGACGCCGAGGTGGACTTCTCCGGCGTCGACAAGGGCGCGATCAAGGTCTCCGAGGACCGGCGCTCGGTCTCGGTCACCCTGCCTCACGCGCGGCTCACCAAGGCCCGCATCGACCCCGACCGCAGCTTCGTCGCCTCGCGCAAGCGGGGTCTGCTCGACCGGCTCGGTTCGGTGCTGTCCGACAACCCGACCAGCGAGCGGGAGCTGTACCAGCTCGCCACCACCAAGCTCGGGTCGGCCGCGGTCGAGAGCGGGCTGGTGGCCAGGGCCGAGGCGAACACCCGGGCGATGCTTGTGGGCATGCTCCGCTCGCTCGGCTTCACCAACGTCACCGTCACCTTCCAGGACCCGCCCACCTGACGGCGGTCACCCGGGGCACGCCGGGATCACCCCGGGCACGCCGCAGGTCACCGGGGCACGCCGGGATCAGCCTGAGGCGCCTGGCTGCTGTCCGGAATACAACCGGTTATCGGACTGAAGACCTGAGGACGTGGCCACCACCTCGGTGGACGGCGTCAGGCAGGAGCGCCAGCCGGGGCCGCCGCCGTCCAGGTAGGATCGGGCCATGCGGGTGTGCGTCATCGGAGCGGGCTTCGCCGGGCTCGCGGCAGCCTGGACCCTTCAGGAGGGGGGCGCCGAGCCGCTCGTGCTCGAGGCGCGCGACCGGGTGGGTGGCCGCGTCCACTCGGCCCGGCTCGGCAACGCCGCCATCGTGGAGCTGGGGGCCGAGTTCGTCGAGCGGGGGCACCGCGCACTGGCCGACACCACCGGCCGCCTCGGCCTCGAGCTGGCGCCGGCCGGCATGAGCTACGGCGACCGCGAGCCACGGGGCGGGCTCGGCGTGGACCGCGAGACCCTCTGGGCCGAGGTGGCCAAGCTCGGGCGGCTGCTCGCCGAGCCGGGCCGAGCCTGGCGCCGGCCAGGCCTGTCGGTCGCGGCGGTGCTCGAGGCCTTGCCGCTCGACCCGGGGGCGCGCGAGGCGATCGCCGCCCGCATCCAGGTCTCAGCTGCCCAGCCGGTGGGCGCGCTCGCCGCGACCTCGCTCGACCACGCCGGCTCGACGTTCGACCGGAGCGAGAGCGTGCGCGTGGCCGGTGGCAACCAGCGCGTCGCGGACCGCCTGGCCGAGCGCCTGGGCCCGGCGGTCCGGCTCGGCGCCCCCGCCGAGTCGGTGGTGTGGACCGGGCCTGGGGTGCGGGTCCGGGCCGGCGGAGACGTGGTAACGGCCGACGCGGCCGTCGTCGCGGTGCCGGCCTCGGTGACCGGCCGCATCCGCTTCGACCCGGCCCTGCCGGCCTGGAAGGCGGGCGCGCTCGGGCGGGTCGTCTACGGGCACGCGGCCAAGCTCTTCGTGCCCCTGCGGCGGCCGGCCCCGCCCAGCGCGGTTCTGTCAGTTCCCGACCATTACTGGACCTGGACCGCGCGGGGCGCCGACGGGGCCGTGCAGCCGGTGGTCAGCGCGTTCGCGGGCTCGGCGCCGGCGCTCGAGCGGCTCGGCGTCGCCGAGGGCCCGGGTGGCTGGCTGGGCCGGCTGCGGGCGCTGCGGCCCGACCTCGACCTCGACGAGGCCGGCGTGGTGCTGTCGACCTGGGACTGCGATCCCTGGGTGGGTGCCGCCTACTCGACCCGCACCCCGGACCGCGACCCTGGCGACGACGAGCTCCTGGCCCGCCCCGCCGGCCGGCTGCACTTCGCCGGCGAGCACACCGCCGGCGACTGGGCCGGGCTGATGGAGGGCGCGGTCCGCAGCGGCCTGCGCGCTGCCGCCGAGGTCCTCGGGCGCCTGCCCGGCTGAGCCCGGCCGGGCTGTTCAGGGGACCAGGCAGAACGTAGACTTCCGGGCAGCGCGGACATGGGGCGGTAGCATGGCGGAGATGGCCGGCGCCCGGGCGGGCGTGTCGCTGAGGCGGTTCCGTGGCGAGGTGTACACCCGCCACCCGAGCGACGCGCTGCGGGTCGCCCTGGGTGTGGTCCTCGTCGTCCTGTGCACCCGATCCGTGCACAGCGACCGGATCGGCCAGCAGGAGACCAACGTCTTCCGGCTCGTCAACGACCTCCCGATCCCCGGCTGGGCCTACCCGTTCGTCTGGTTCATGATGCAGCTCGGCAACCTGGGGGCCGTGCCTCTGGTCGCGGTGGCGGCCGCGGCGACCCGCCGCTGGCGGCTGGCCTTCGACGCCGCGGTCGCCGGCGGCGCCATCTACGTGGTGGCCAGGGTCATCAAGCAGTTCGTGCAGCGGGGCCGGCCGCAGACCCTGCTCGACAACGTGCACATCCTCGGGGAGCCGGCCCGGGGCCTGGGCTACGTGTCGGGACACTCCGCGGTAGCGGTCGCGCTCGCCACCGTGGCCAGCCCCTACCTCGGCCGCCGGGGCCGGCGGGTCGCGTGGGCGGGCGCCATCGTGGTCTGCCTGGCCCGCATGTACGTGGGGGCGCACCTGCCCCTGGACGTGCTCGGGGGCGCCGCGCTCGGCTGGGCGGCCGGGTCGCTCGTCCACCTCCTGCTCGGGGCGCCCAGGGGCCGCCCAGCCTTGGCCCGCGTGCGCCAGGCCCTGCACCGGTACGGGCTCGACCCGGTCGAGCTGCAGCCGGTCGAGCCCGAGTCGCGCCGGTCGGCCAGCTACTACGTCACCAGCCGGGACCGGCCCGACCTGTTCGTCAAGGTGGTCCCGAGGGAGCGGCGCGACGGCGACCTCCTCTGGCGGGCCTGGCGGTGGCTCACGCTCCGCAGGTCGGCCGGACCACCCCGGTTCAGCCCGCCCGTGCAGCAGGTCGAGCACGAGGCGTCGATGGCGCTGCTCGCCGCGGGCGCCGGCGTGCGCGCGCCCGCGGTCCTGCTGGTGCGCCCGTTCGGCAACGGCGCCGGCCTGCTCGTCGAGCACCGCGTGCCCGGGCTCGGCCTCGAGCGCCTCCCCGCCGAGCGCATCGACGACACCCTGCTCGGCGAGGTCTGGCGGCAGGTCGCCATCCTGCACCGGGCCAGGATCGCGCACGGCGACCTCCAGCCGGACAGCTTCGTGGTCGACGAGGAGGGCCACCCCTGGCTGGTCGACTTCGACCGGGCCGAGGCGGCTGCCGGCGAGCGCCAGCTCGACCAGGACGCCGCCGGGCTGCTCGCCTCGCTTTCGCTCGTCGTCGAGCCGGCCCGGGTCGTGGCATCGGCCCGCGAGGCGCTCGGCCCGGACGCGTTCGGGCGGACGGCTGCGCTGCTCGGGTCCCGCGACCTGCCAGCGCCGACCCGCCGTGCCCTGCGCGCCCGCCCCGAGGTCCGGGAGCAGCTGGAGGCCTGAGGTGCCGGCCCTCCCGGCAGAACCGTTCGGAGTTCGCGACCCCTCAGAGACGTCGGCGTCTACCCGCTGACGACGTCGTGGGGCAAGGACCGGCCCGCGCCGCCAGCGCGCCCGGTCACCGCTTGACCGCGCGCAGCACGATGAGCCGAGAGGCCCGGAAGACCCGCTGACGCCCGCTGATCAGGTTGGTCACGTCGTAGGCCGGGTCGTCGGTCCCGGAGCTGGCCACCCGCCCGGTCACCTTCCAGGTCCCGGACTCGCCGCTGCCGGGCCGCCTGACCTTGACCTCGCTGCCCTTCTCGATGGGCTCTGCCTGCGTCTGCGACATGTACGTCCTCCCGTCCATGGGCCTTTGATCCGGTCACGGCGCCCGGAGGCTACCCGTTTCGCCGAGCACGATCACTGTGGTGACGTCGGGCCGGCCGTCGAGCCAGGCCGAGGTCACCGCAGTGACGGTCACGGTCTGATAGCTGTCGGTCTCGTCGCGGTAGCCGAGACCAGCCTCCACCGGGGTCTCCGGCGGGAACGCCTGCAGGGCCCGGACGAGCTGACCGACGTTGGTGACGGTCGCCTGGTCGAGCAGGCTGGTGGTCTCTCCCATTCGCTGGCCCCTCCCTCCCGGCCACCCCGCCTGCGCGATGGACACGCAGGACACGGTACTCGAACACGTGTTCGGATGGTACTCCCCCGGCGCGGTCCCGTCCACGGACAGGGCCCACCCGCCAGGCGTGGCAGGCCGGCTGGCGCAGCGCCCGCACCGGCCGAGCCGATCCGGCCCCACCCCGGGAACCTGTAGGCTGCGACCGCGTGGGAGGAGCAGCGATGACGCATCCAGTCCTGGACGCGATCCCCGGGTGGCGCTGGTGAGCGTCGGGGCTTCCAGCCGAGCGCCTCGGGCCGCCCCGTAGGCTGCGGGCGTGGCCGACCTCGGGCTCCCCCAGATCGCCATCCTGGCCGGCGCGGCTCTCGTCGCCGGGGCCGTGAACGCGGTCGCCGGGGGCGGGTCGCTGGTCTCGTTCCCCGCCCTGCTCGCGGTCGGCTACCCCGCGCTTGACGCCAACGTCACCAACACGGTCGCGCTCTGCCCCGGCTACCTCGGCGGCACCCTGGGCTACCGCCGGGAGCTCGCCGGCCAGGGTGCCAGGGTCCGCGCCCTGGGCGCGATCAGCGCCGGCGGCGCCGTGCTCGGCGCCTTCCTGCTGGTCGTCAGCTCGGCTGAGTTGTTCGAGCTGATCGTGCCATTCCTGATCTTCCTTGCATGCGGGCTGCTTGCGGTGCAGCCGCGGCTGGCCCGGTTCGTGCAAGCCCGCCGGGAGCGCGACGGCGGCGGGCCGCACCGGGTCGCCCTGTACGCCAGCCAGTTCCTGGCCGCCGTCTACGGCGCCTACTTCGGCGCCGGGGTCGGCATCATGATGCTCGCCATCCTCGGGATCTTCCTGACCGACAGCCTGCAGCGCCTGAACGCCCTCAAGGGGCTGCTCTCCCTGCTCATCAACGTCATCGCCGCGGTCTGGTTCGCGTTGTTCGCCGAGGTGGCCTGGCTCGCCGTGGCCGTCATGGCCCTGGCCAGCCTGCTCGGCGGCCAGGCCGGGGTCGCCCTCGCCCGCCGCCTGGACGACCGCGTGCTCCGCGCCCTGGTCATCGCGTTCGGCCTGGCCGTCGGCCTGCGCCTGCTGCTGTCGTGACCGTCGTCGACCCGGGTGAGGCGAGGCGAGGTCGTCTGACCGCCCGCCACGTCGAGGTCGTCTGACCGCCCGCCACGTCGAGGCCGGAGCGCTCGAGCGAGCATTGCAAACGCCACCAGACCGCACTGTACCCGCGGACGGTGCGCCTGCTACGGTTCGCGCAATGAACGAGCCGGACAGGCGGGACCCGCGATGAAGGCAGGCGGGGAGTGGCGGCTCGGCGCCCCCTGGGGGCCGTCCGCGCGCCGGCTCGCCGTGGTGCTGCTGGCCGCCTCGGCCCTGGCCACGGGAGCGGCCTGGTACGGCAACGGCGTCCAGGGGAGCCCGCCGCAGCGGCCGCCACCCGCGTTCTACCAGCTCCCCGACCCGCTGCCGCTCCCGGAGGGCGCGCCCGGCCAGCTCATCCGGGCCATGCGGATCGCCGGGCCCGCGGCGCCGGCCGGCGCCCGGGCGTGGGCGATCCTGTACCACTCCCGCAGCGCCGACGGCCGTGACGTGGCCGTGTCGGGCCTGGTGGTCGCGCCGTCCCCCAAGCGGGGGCGGGCGCCGGCCGGCGCCCGCCCGGTGGTGGCCTGGGCGCACGCGACGGCCGGGCTGGCCGACCGGTGCGCCCCCTCGAGCCGCGGACTGGCCGGGCTGCGCGCCTTCGGCAGGGTCTGGCTGGCCAGGCTCCTCGACCGGGGCTACGTGGTCGTCGCCACCGACTACGAGGGGCTCGGCACCCCGGGCGTCCACCCCTACCTGGTCGGGAAGAGCGAGGGTCACTCGGTCCTGGACGCGGTCCGGGCCGCCGGCCAGCTCCGCGCCGCCAGGGCGGGCGGCCGGGTCGCGCTCTGGGGGTTCTCCCAGGGCGGGCACGCGGTGCTCTGGGCCGGCCAGCTCGCCCCGTCCTACGCGCCCGAGCTGCCGCTCGCCGGCCTGGTGTCGGTCTCGCCCGGCGGCGCCCTGGCTGCGCTGGACCGGGAGCCGTTCCACCCCGCGCCGCTGCGCACCACCGAGTTCGGCGTCCTGATCGCGACCGCCTGGCACGAGGTCTACGACGCCCCGCTCGACATCCTCACCCCGGCGGGCCGGGCCGCGGCCGAGCGGCTGCTCACCGCCTGCCCAGGGTCCAACCAGGGCGGCGAGCCCGCCCTGGCCCGGGACCCGCGCAAGGTCGGCCCCTGGCCCGGCCTGTTCGCCAGCAACGCCCCGGGCCGCGCCCGCGTGGACGCGCCGGTCCTGGTGGTGCAGGGGGCCGCGGAGGGGACCGCGCCCACGGCCGTGGTGCGCGCCCTGACCGCGCGCCTCTGTGAGCTGGGCGGCAGGCCCCGGCTCAGCGTCTACCCGGGCGTCCACCACGGCAAGGTCATGGAGGCGAGCGGCCCGGACGTGCTGGCCTGGATCGACGCCCGCCTGGCGGGCGTGCCGGCGGGCAGCTCCTGCCCGGCCTGACCGCGCACGGGCCCGAGCCGGCCAGGTTGACGCCGGCGCTGAAGCCCGCGACCACGCCCTCGGACCGCAGCCACTCGAGCCGGGTGTAGGCGTTCGCCCGGGAGCTGCCGACCCGGTCGGCGAGGGCGGCGACCGACAGGCTAGGATGGAAGCGCGATCTCACTCGGCTGGGCGATGCTGCCCCGCGCTCGTCGCCGCGCCGGGCTTGGCCGGCCGAAAGGAGCGCCCCATGACCCAGCAGCAGGCCAGCGACCCGCTCGCCCTCACCGGCTTCGAGGCGATCGAGCTGTGGGTCGGCAACGCCAGGCAGGCGGCCCACTTCTACCGCACCGGGTACGGCTTCACCCCCGTCGCCTACGCCGGTCCCGAGACCGGCGTGCGCGGCCGCGCCTCCTACGTGCTCGCCCAGGGCTCGGTCCGGCTCGTGCTCACCACCGCCCTGACCCCGGACTCCCCCATCGCCGAGCACGTGGCCAGGCACGGCGACGGCGTGCGCGACGTCGGCCTCGGCGTGCTCGACGCCGGGCGCGCGTTCGAGGCGGCGGTGGCCCGGGGCGCCACCCCGGTGCTCGAGCCGGAGGAGCTCAAGGACGAGCACGGGATACTCCGCCGGGCCGCGATCGCGACCTACGGCGACACCGTCCACACCCTGGTCGACCGGAGCGACTACACCGGCCCCCACGCGCCCGGCTACGCCGCCTGGGCGGTGGTGCCCGACCCGCTGCCCGTGGTCGGCCTGGAGGCCGTCGACCACGTCGTGGGCAACGTGGAGCTCGGCCGGATGGACGCCTGGGTCGACTTCTACGAGCGGGTCATGGGGTTCACCCAGCTCGTGCACTTCGACGACGAGGCGATCTCGACCGAGTACTCGGCGCTGATGAGCAAGGTCGCCTGGGACGGCACCGGGCGGATCAAGTTCCCGATCAACGAGCCGGCCAAGGGTCGCAGGAAGAGCCAGATCGACGAGTACCTCGAGTTCTACCGGGGGCCGGGGGTGCAGCACGTGGCCATCGCGACCTCCGACATCGTCGCCACCGTGCGCGCCCTGGCGGCCAGAGGCATCCAGTTCATGCGGGTGCCCGACACCTACTACGACGACCTGGCCGAGCGCTTCGCCGACCTCGACCTCGACGTCGGCGCCCTGCGGGAGCTGGGCATCCTGGCCGACCGGGACGACGAGGGCCACCTGCTGCAGATCTTCACCAAGATGAACCAGGACCGGCCCACGGTGTTCTTCGAGATGATCGAGCGCCACGGCTCGCGGGGCTTCGGCGAGGGCAACTTCAAGGCGCTGTTCGTGGCCCTCGAGCGCGAGCAGGAGGCCCGCGGGAACCTCTGACCTCCCCGGCCCCCGCCCGCGGGAACCTCTGACCGCACCACCCCGGCCCGGGCCCGCCGCGGGAACCTCTGACCGCACCACCCCGGCCCGGGCCCGCCGCGGGAACCTCTGACCGCCCCCGGCCCCGGCCCCGGCCCGCAGGCCCGGGTCAGGGCCGGGTGCCCGGGTCAGGGCCGGGTGCCCTGGTCAGGGCCGGGGGGCGACCTCGGCCAAGCGGTGGTCGAGCACGGGGTCGAGGCTCGGGTCGGGGTCGTGGCCGGCCGGGGCGCGCTCGATCCGCAGCTCGATGCCGCGGCCGTCCAGCTCCATGGTGGCGACCTGGTTGTCGAACCAGGGCCCGCGCAGGACCCGCCAGCCGATCGCGGGACGACGGGCGCCGGCCAGGCGTGCGAGCGCCCGCCCGATCCGCTCCCCCGCCGGGGTCATCGCCAGCCGGTGCACCCGGCGCATGCTCGGCTCCAGCGCGTTGCGGAGCGGCGAGCAGACCACCTGGTAGACCTTGCTCTCGAGGCGGGTGCCGGGCGGGTCGTCGACCCTGGCCAGGTAGGCGTGGTGGACGTCGCCAGACAGCACCACGACCGACGAGGGCGCCGGGCCCCGGCGGCCGCTCGCCACCTCCACGAGCAGGCCGGCGAGCCGGTCGAAGGAGCGGCCGAAGGCGGCCCAGTGCTCGAGGTCGGCCGCCTGGCGGAGGCGCTCGCCGAGCGTGGCGGCCAGCCGGCCCCAGACGCCGGCGCAGACCGCCTCGTTCCACGCCTCCAGGTGGTGGGTGCCCGGCGCGAGCAGGAACGGCAGCGAGGTGGCGACCAGCAGGTGGTCGAACTGCCCGGTCATGCGCTGCTCGACCCAGCGCCACTCCTCCGGGTCGAGCATGTCCCGGTTCTGCTCGTCGAGCACCCGCCCGCAGCGGGAGTCGATCACCAGCAGCCGGGTGGTGCCGAAGTCGCGGTGGTAGCTCCAGCGGGTCCCCTCGGTCTCCTGGTCGGCCTCGGCGGCGAACCGGCGCAGCAACGGCCCGGCGTCCTCGGCCGCCCGCACCTTGGCGTACACCGGGTCGTCGGCGAGCTCGGCGGGCGAGAGGTTGCCGAGCTGCTGGTAGATCCAGTAGGCGGCCAGCCCGCTCTCGATCCGCTCCTGCCACCAGGGCTCGGCCCGCATGGTGGCGAGCCAGGCAGCCGAGGTGTTCCAGTCGTCGTGGACGTCGTGGTCGTCGAAGATCATCGCGCTGGGCACGGTCGACAACAGCCAGCGCAGCACCGGCTCGCTCCACGCCTCCCGGTACAGGTGGGTGTACTCCTCGAAGTCGGCGACCTCCTCCCCGGGCGGCTGGCTGGTGTCGCGCCGCTCGCGGATGAACTCGCGGGTGCCCGGGGAGGTGTCGTCGGCGTACACCTGGTCGCCGAGCAGGAACAGCGCGTGCGGCCAGGCATCGGGCGGCTGCTCGAGCATGCGCAGCGCGAAGGTGCGCAGGGCGTCGACCTCGCGGCCGCGCTTGTCGACGTGCTTGGGCAGCGTGTAGGGCGGCTCGTGGGGCGCGGCGACCCGGCAGGAGCCGAACACCAGCCTGAGCGGCCGGCCTTTGCCCTCCGGGTCGAGGGTGCGGATGGAGCTGGGCGGGAAGCGGCCGCCCGGCTCGGGCCAGACCGGCTCGCCGTCCAGGAGCACCTCGTACTCGTAGGCCCGGCCCGGCTCGAGCCCCTCGACCAGCACGAGCCCGTAGTGGTGGCCCTCGACGTGGAAGGTGGCGGCGCGGTGGCCCAGCACCTCGACCTCGCAGGGGCCGTCGGTCTCCACCCAGACGGTCGCCTGGGCCTCGCCGACGTAGCGAAGCAGCGGTCCGAGCACGAGTCCTCTCATGGTTGCCTAGCCTATCCACCCGGGCCGGCCGTCAACCTGCTCGACCGCCACCGCACCGGGCGGGCCGTCAACCCCGGACCACCCGGGCCGTCAGCCCTCCGGACCGCTGCGGTGGCGGTCGAGCAGGCCGAGCAGCAGGGCGACGGCGGCGACCGCGGCGGCGACGCCGGCGGCGTCAAGGACCACCCCGACGTCGGGCCCCGGCGACGCGGTGAGCAGGGCGGCCGCGCTCAGGGCCTCGGCGGCCAGCACCACCCCGAGGATGGTCGCCAGCCGGTGGACGGGCAGCTCGCGGGCCTGGCGCGCGGGCGGGCGCTGCTCGATCGACCAGTAGGCCAGCTCGGCCATGAGGAACAGCGCGGCCCCGGCCACCGGGGCACCCTCGTCCACCCGGCGCGGCTGGGCGAGCAGGCAGAGCAGGTAGCCGAGCACCAGCGCCCACAGCACCCAGCCGACCCCGGGCGCCCAGGCCTGCACCAGCGACCAGGCGAGCAGCACGCCGGCGAGCAGCGCAAGGGTCACCGCGGCCGGGGCGAGCAGCCCCTGGCTGCGGCTCACCACGACCACCACCACCGCCCAGCCCGCGAGCGAGCCGGCGGCGGTCGTCACCCGCGCACCTGGCGCGCGTACCGCCGGAATGCCGCCACCTCCTCCAGGGCCGACTCCAGCCCCACCCCGTCCCGCCACTCGGCCACCGCGACGCCGAGCCGCTCGTAGCGCGCCCGCACCGCCTCGCGCTCCAGCCGCCACAGGCGCACGGCCAGCTCGCCGAGCTCGCCCTCGCCGGGCTCGGTCAGGCCAAGCGGGGAGACCTCGACGATCACCAGGTCGAAGCCGCGGGCGTGCAGGTCGAGCATGATCGCCCGGCCCCGCTCGTCGAGCAGGGGCGTGAGCGCGATCACCAGCGCCCTGGGCGGCAGCGTGCGGGGTGGGACCAGGCCGATCCCCTTGTCGACGAAGCTGGGCGAGGCGTCGGCCTCCAGCAGCGCCTCCACCACCCGGTGGAGGTGGGCCGGGCCGGTCCCCGGCACCAGCCACCGGAGCGTCCCGCCCAGCCGGACCAGCCCGACCCGGTCACGGCCGTCCAGGTAGCGGGCGGCCAGCGCGGTCGCCGCCCTCACGGCGTCGTCGAGGGTGGACCCGGCCGCCGAGCGCGCCTCCGCGAAGGTGTCGAGGAACAGCACGATGTCGGTGTTGCGCTCCGGGTGGGCGTCGTTGACCCAGAGCGCGCCCTGGCGCGCGCTCGCCCGCCAGTTCACCCGGCGGACCCGGTCTCCGGGCACGAACGGGCGCAGGTCGGCGAACTCGATGCCGTCGCCCTTGGTCCGCGCGACCTGGTTGCCCACGGTGACCCGGGTGTCGCGCGGCCGGACCAGCCCACGCAGGGTGCGCGCGCCCGGGTAGACCCGCAGGGGCACCCGCCGGTCGACCCGGGCCTCGAACTGGAACAGCCCGAACCGGTCGCGGACCCGCAGCCACGCCTCCCCCACCCCGTACAGGCCCCACCGGACCCCCCGGACGACGTACTCCAGACGGGCCACCTCGCCATCGGCCAGCCGCAGCGCGGTCGGGTTCGCCGCCCCCTCCAGGGTGAGCCCCTGGGGGACGGCGACGAGCACCTCGACCTGCTCGAGCGGGGCATGCGCGCACACCTCGACGTGGAGCGGGACGCCCTCGCCCTCCACGGCGCGCTCGTCGGCGAGGGTGAGGCCGACGCTGGCCGCGGGCGCCGGCGACCGGATCAGGCCGTACAGCAGCAGCACCGCGAACGGGGCGACCAGCGCGACCAGCTCGGGCAGGCCGCTGGCGAGCGCGCCGAGCAGCCCGAACGCCACGACCGCGGTGTACGCGCCCAGCTTGTGGGTCGGGTAGCGGGTCATACCCCGGACGGGCGGGGCGCGGCGACCGCGGCCGGGGTGGGCGTCTGCCCGAGGCACTCGGCGACCACGTCCTCGCCCCGGACCCGCTGGGCCCAGAGCTCGGGCCGGAGCACCAGCCGGTGCCCGAGCGCGGGCGCGGCGACCGCCTTGACGTCCTCGGGGGTGACGAAGTCGCGTCCGTCCAGGACCGCCCGGACCCGGGCGAGCTTGAGCAGCGCGAGGGTGCCGCGGGGGCTCGCCCCCACCCGGACCCTGGGGCTGGTCCGGGTGGCCGTCACCAGGTCGACCATGTACCAGCCGACGCTGTCGTCGACGAACACCTCCTCGACCGCCCGCTGCATGGCCAGCAGGGTGGCCCGGTCGATCACCGGGTCGAGGGCGACGTCGTCGGAGCGCCGCTCGATGCGGCGCCGGACCAGGCCCAACTCGTCCTCCCGGTCCGGGTAGCCGACCCCGGCCCGGAGCAGGAACCGGTCGAGCTGGGCCTCGGGCAGCGGGTAGGTGCCCTCGTACTCGACCGGATTCTGGGTGGCCAGGACCAGGAACGGCCGCTCGAGGGGCCGGGTCACCCCCTCGATGGTGACCTGGCGCTCCTGCATCGCCTCGAGCAGGGCGGCCTGCGTCTTGGGGGGTGCACGGTTGATCTCGTCGCCGAGCACCAGGTTGGTGAACACCGGACCCGGTCGGAACTCGAACTCGCTGGTGCGCTGGTTGTAGATGGACGAGCCGGTGATGTCGGACGGCATCAGGTCGGGGGTGAACTGGATGCGGGCGAAGTCCAGGCTGAGCACCTGCGCGAACGACCGGGCGATGAGCGTCTTGGCCAGCCCCGGGAAGTCCTCGATGAGCACGTGGCCGTCGGCCAGGATGCCGCACAGCACCAGCTCGAGCGCCGAGCGCTTGCCGACCACGGCCCGCTCGACCTCGTCGAGGGCCTTGCCAGCGCCGGCCGCCACCTCGGCGAGGTCCATGGGCACTCAGATCGCCTCGAGCCGGTCGAGCAGGTCCATGGGCACTCAGATCGCCTCGAGCCGGTCGAGCATGGCCCCCAGGGCGGCTGGGGTGGCGCCCGGGGCGGTCTGGTCGGCGGGCGGGCGGCGGTCGGCCCGGACCAGCTCCCACAGGTCCGGGCCGAGTGCCGCGGCGGCTGCGGCCGGGTCGCCGTCCAGGGAGATGCCCCGGCGGGCTGCCAGGCGCAGCTCGGCGACCTCCCGGAGCACCGGGCGGACCCGGGCGTGCAGGTCGGCCTCGCGCATGGTCGCGAAGTACAGCGCCTGCTCGAGCCGGCGCAGGTCCTCGGGGCGGCCTGGCTCCCCGGTGCCGCGCCGGGCGGCCCGGTCGTAGGGCGACCGCCGGGGCCGCAGCTCCTCGGTGCGGGTCCGGTAGCCAAGCCGCAGTACCAGCAGCACGGCCAGGCCGAGCAGCCACACCCGGCCGAGCACGGGCCGGTCGGGGGCGAGCGCGCGCAGCACGGCCATCCCGGAGGCGGCCGCCACGCCGAGCGCCGCCCACGTGGCGACCCGCCGGATGGTCGGCGCTGCCTTCCGCCTGCGTGGCGTCGGGGTGGCGCCGGCCCGGGTCATGCCGCGGCCCCTTCCCGGGTCATGCGGCGGCCCCCTCCCGGGTCATGCGGCGGCCCCCTTGAGGTCGTCGCGGACCGCGGCCAGTGCCTGGACCGCGTCCTGCCTCATGCCCTCGTCCACCGCATGCTGGCTGAACTTGGCCCGCTCGAACAGCTCGGTCAGGGCGGTGGCGGACCCGGCCGAGACCCGCAGGCCGGCCAGGGCGCGGGCCAGGTACTCGAGCGGCGCCTCGGCCGGGGCGCGCGGGATCCCGTGCGCGGCCAGGGTCAGCTCCATGGTCGCATAGGCGGCGATCACCGCCTGGCGCGGGTCCAGCTCCCCCTGCAGCTGGTCGAGGGACCGCTCGATCGCCGCCGACAGGTCCTCTGCCACACCGGCCAGGCCCAGCCCGGCCTCCCGCCGGCGCCGCCGTTGCCAGGTCACCACCAGCACGGCGAGCCCGGTGACCGCGCCGGCCAGCGCGAGCGCCTCGAGGCCGAGCACCCGCGGGGACCGTTCCGTGGCCGGCCGGCCGGCAACCGGGGCGCTCTGGGCCGGCGGGTCCTCCGGCCGGCCACCGCTGCCCCCGCCGCCGCGCCTGGCCCAGTCGGGGAGCTCCACGCCAGCCAGGATCACGCAGACCAGCAGCAGGGCCGCCACCCCGACCAGTCCCCGCCAGGGCTTGCGCTTCCTGGGCGCCGTGAGCCCCCGGCGGCGCCAGGCCTGGCTGGCCAGCAGTGCCACCTGCACCAGCCCGAGCACCAGGACCACGCCGTAGAACGAGACGAGTAGCCGGGGCGAGGCGACCAGCGGGCCCCGGGCCGGCCCGGACGCGTCCGGCCGCTGGTTGCGGCTGGCGACCGCGACGACCCAGAGCAGGACGGCGAGGGCGGCGAGGATCGCCGCCGTGCGCGCCGGCGACGGCCGGGGGCCGTCCCCGCCGCGCTCCCGCTCGTCCACGAGGCCTCCTCATGGCCCGGGGCGGCAGCGCCCGGGCGCTCAGGGGAGAGAATGGCACGCCGCGCTGCCGCCGGGGATAGCTGGACGCGGATTATTAGCTGCGGCTCAGGCGGCTGCGGCGCGGCATCAGCCCTGGCCCTCGGCCCCGGGCGACCAGCCCGGGGTCCCAGCCGGCCAGGCGGGCGCCGTCGCGCGGTCCGCCATCCCCGGTACCTCCAAGCTCGGGCGCTGCCCCCGAGGGACGTTGCCACGGCATGCCCTGCCCGGGTCGCGGCTATCCTGGCCAGGAGGCCGGCCCAGGCCCCCGCGCTTCAGGCGAGCGGGGCGGGTGCGCGGCCTTGGTTCGATGTGGGGGGAGCGAGCTCCCCCCGGTCCCCCAAGAGCGCCTGTGCCATGGCCAGGGGGATCCCGAAGGGCGCCTGTGCCATGGCCAAGGGGATCCCGAAGGGGCGCCTGTGCCAGCTTCTGGGGACCCGTGGTCCTCGTTCGATGGGGGGAGCTCGCTCCCCCCCACGGCCCCCCCAACAGCGCCGGTGCCATGGTCCGCCGGGTGCCGCGGGCGAGGTGGTACCGGTGGGTCAGCGCTTGTGGGAGACCATCGAGGCCTCGTCGAGCAGCGCGTAGAGCTCCTCGGCGGCAGCCGAGCCGAACGGGTGCCTGCTGTCGCGACTCTGCTTCCTCGCGTTCCACCAGGCGGCCATCTTCGTCAGCTGCATGGTCCCCCTCCTTCTCCTTGGGCGCTGGTCACCGGCCGGGGGCCGGCGGCGCCGGTGCGGCGCATCGACACGCCCAAGCATGAGGCCGCTCGGTAACGATCTGGCTGAGCCGCCCAACCGGAGTGGTCACGGAAGGTCACGACTTGGACCGGCCTGGCCTCCTCACGCAGGCCCGGCCAGCGGCACTTGCCCGCCCGGCCAGTGGATCCCCGGCTTTCCGACTACCCTGGGACAGGACGACCGCGGCGCAGACACTTGACCGGGGGCTCAAGAGGGTTGCGCGCGGCGGGGCGGGACGCCAGCATCCGGGGCATGAAGCCGTTCGTGGTCGCGCGCAACCCCGAGGACGGGACCAAGCTGCCGTACCTGGTCCGCCTGCCGATCGAGGGCGGGCTGGTCCTGAAGTGCGGGGCGCCCTGGCCGGTCACGGCGCGCGTGTACTGCCACCCCTACGAGCACGCCTGGCCGGCCGACGCCGACGTTGTCGACCACGCGCCGGTCCGCTCGTGCGAGCGCCGGGGGCCGGCGATCGACCTGGTGCTGGCCCGGGGCCGGAACTTCCGCTCCCAGTTCGTGTTCACCTCGCTGCGCGGCGGTCGCCCGGCCATCTTCTGGCAGACGGCCAAGGTGGCCAGGGCGGCCAGGCCCGGCGTGCGGGTGCCGGCCCGCCGCGCCTCAGGCGCCGAGCAGCTGGAGCTTCTGGTCGACACGCGCGAGCGGTACCCGTTCAAGTTCGCCCGCCAGCAGGCGTCGACCGTCCGCCGCGCCCTGCCGGCCGGCGACTACGGTGTGGAGCGGGACGGCGAGGTGCTCGCCGTGGTCGAGCGGAAGGCCGTCGACGACTTCACCCGGAGCCTGGCCGACGGCTCGCTCGCCTTCGAGCTGGCCCACCTGGCCGCGATGGACCGGGCCGCGGTGGTGGTCGAGGGCAGGTACGGGGCGCTGCTCAGGCAGGAGCACGTCCAGCCGGGCTGGCTGCTCGACCTCGTCGCCCGGCTGCAGGTCCGCTACCCGGCCGTCCCGATCGTCTTCGCCGACTCCCGGCCGCTGGCTGAGGAGTGGACGTTCCGGTTCCTGGGCGCCGCCAGCGTGGAGCTGGCGGACCTGGACGGCTGACCGGGCGGGGCTGCCCGCTTCCGCGGGCGGCGGCCGCCCCGGCCGGGGGCCGGCCACGCCCACTGGAAGGCCGCGCGGCCAGCCCGGACCCCTGAGGACCGGCGGAAGGCCGCGGCCAGCCCGGACCCCTGAGGACCGGTCCCTCAGGCCTCGCGGATCGCCCGCCAGCCGAGCAGGCCGCCGAAGCCGATCAGCCCGGCGCCGGCGAGCGCGTCCGCCGCCCGCAGGCTGCGCTCGCCGAGGCGGGGCCGGAGCCCGGCCATGGCCAGCGACAGCACCACGAACCAGGCGAAGCTGCCCACGCCGATGCCCGCGAGCAGGGCCGAGGTGGTGGCCGCGCTGGTCGCGACGCTGGCGGTCGACGCCGCGGCGAACACCCCGGCCCACGAGGCGATGGTGAGCGGGTTGGACGCGGTGGCCACCAGCGAGGTGCGCAGGGCCGACCGGGGCGTGCCGACGTCCCCCTCGACCTCGGCGCCGGCCCGGACCCGGAACGCCGACGCCAGCGTGCGGGCACCGAGCGCCAGCAGCACCCCGGCGCCGACCACGCCGAGCACGACCCGCAACGCCGCGATCCGCAGCAGCTGCGCGGCCCCGGCCACGCCGAGGCAGGCGTAGAGGAAGTCGACCACGGCGGCGCCCGCGCCGATGGCCAGGCCGGACGCGAGCCGCCCACGCAGCACGGTGCGGGCGCAGAGCAGCCAGATCGGCCCGACCTGGGCGCCGACGAGGAAGCCGAGGCCGAGCCCGGCGAAGAGTGCGGTGACCATGCCGGCAGTATCGCGGCCAGCCGGGCCGCGACGCCACGGGATATCCGCGGCCCGCGGGTGCGCGGCCCGCTGGAAGGGACAGCGGGCGGGCTGGCTGCCACGGCCGGCGGGTCTCGGTGCCGGGGGTGGTGCGGCGGTTGGCCGGGGGGCAGAATAGGGGCGTCCCAGAGGTCGAGGTGACGACGGGGGCGGCAGTGCCGAGCGGACCAGGATGCTCGGACCGCGGCCGGGCGCTGGTGGACGCGCTCGGGCTCACCAACCGCGGGATCCAGCTGGAGGCGGCCGCCGAGGGGTTCATCCGGCGGTGCCGGGCCGACGCGCGCGCCTCGGGCGGGCTGGCCAGGGAGGGGCTCCGCGTCTGCGAGGCCTACCGCGGGCTCGCCGACGAGCTGGCCGGCCTCGGCCTGGCCAGCCCGACCGCCACGGCTGTCGTGGCGGTGTTCGAGCATCACATGCGGCTGGTACGGGCGGCGCTCGACCTGGCCTACCGCCCGCAGACCGAGGAGATCGCCGTGCAGCGCGACCGCCTCGCCGACCTCGGCGCCAGCTCCGAGCGGCTGGTCGCGCTGCGCGACCGGCTGGCCGGCGAGGCCCCGGCCGAGCTGCTCGACCCCCGGAAGGGCTGACGCCTGCCGGGGTTCCGCCGGCGAGTCGGTCCAGCAGCTCACGTGGGTGCTGACGTCCCGCAACCGGTGACGCCCCTGGGTTCGCACCAGCTCCTCGAGATTTGCCGGCAGCATCCGGACGCGCTATTGTTTGATCGATCGCTCAAACCGTTCGATCATAGCGTCTGCTCACATCGAACGCTCAGCCTGAGCGCAGGAGGTGCGGCATGCGTGACCATGGTGGCTACCTCGTCGCGGTCTACCTGGCCTACGGCGTGGTCAGCGTCGGCCTGACCGTGTGGCTGGCGCGGACGCTGTTCGCCAGCGGCGCCGTGTTCCTGGAGGACGTCTTCGCCGACCGGCCGGGGATGGCCAGGGCGGTCAACAAGCTGCTGGTGATCGGCTTCTACATGCTGAACCTGGGCTACGCCTGCCTGCTGCTGCGGGCCGAGCAGGCATCCGACACGGTCGGCGCGATCGAGGTGCTCGCCCGCAAGCTCGGCATCCTGCTCGTGTCCCTGGGCGTCCTGCACTTCGTCAACATGTACCTCTTCTACCGCATCCGGCACCGGGCCAGGCTCGAGCAGCTCCCGCCACCCCCGCCCGTGGTGGGGGGTGGGGACGACTGGGGTCCTCCGACGCCGCAGCAGCCGTGGACCCGGCCGGGGGTGCAGGGGTGAGGCGCGCCCGCTCGGCGCCCGGCCCGACGATGTGGTAAGCAGACGGCGTGGGCCGATCGAGAGCGACCAGCGGCGCGCCTGGCGACGTGACCAAGGCGCGGATCATCGACGCGGCGCTGGAGACGATCAAGCGGGAGGGCATCGTCGGCTCAAGCGCCCGCGCGATCGCGCGCACCGGCGGGTTCAACCAGGCGCTGATCTTCTACCACTTCGGCAGCGTCGACGAGGTCCTGCTGGCCGCGGTCGACAAGCTGAGCGCGACCCGCATGGCCAGCTACGAGCAGCACCTGGCCGGCGTCCGCAGCCTGCCCGAGCTGGTCGCGGTCGGCGCCAGGCTCTACGCCGAGGACCTGCGCGACGGCCACATCACGGTGCTGGCCCAGATGCTCGCCGGCTCCTCCTCGTCGCCCGAGTTGAGCCGGCAGCTCCGCGAGCGCTTCACCCCCTGGATCGACCTGGCCAGTGGGGCGATCGCGAGGGCCGTCGCCGGCACCCCGTTCGAGCAGGTCCTGCCCGTCGACGACCTCGCCTTCGCGGTCACCTCGCTGTTCATGGGGATCGAGCTGCTCGACCACCTGGACGACGACCGCGCCCGCGGGCAGGCGGTGTTCGGCACGGTCGAGCTGGTGGCCCGTCTCATGGAGAGCTTCGCCGGCCCCAGCGCCCCAGCCGGCGACCGCCAGACGGGACCGGCCTGACCAGAACACCTGCCTGAAGCACGAGGCCCAGCTGGCGGACCGCGCCAGCCCACGCCGGGCAGCCTGAGCCCGCCACGCCGGGCGGCCTGAGCCCGCCACGCCGGGGGGCGGCCTGAGCCCGCCACGCCGGGCAGCCTGAGCCCGCCACGCCGGGTCACGCCGGCTGCAGCCGACCGGTCACGAGGGGTCCGTCGAGCAGGGCGCTGATCGCCTCCGGCTCGAGCGGCCGGGCGAAGTGGTAGCCCTGGCCGAGCAGACATCCCAGCTCGGCGAGCCGGTCGGCCTGCTCGGCCGCCTCGATCCCCTCGGCGACGGTCTCCAGGTCGAGCGTCCGGCCGATCTGGATGATCGCGCGGGCCACCGCGGTCTGGTCGGGACCGCCGGTCACGACGTCGATGAACGACTTGTCGATCTTGACCACGTCGATCGGGAACCGGTGCAAGTGGGAAAGCGACGAGTAGCCGGTCCCGAAGTCGTCGAGCGCGAACCGCACGCCGAGCCGGCGCAGCGCCGTCAGGGTGGCGGTGATCTCGTCGGCCGAGTCGACCAGTGTCGTCTCGGTGATCTCGAGGACCAGGTGCCTGGGATCGAGCCGGCTGTCGTCCAGCGCCTCGGCAACCTCGGCCACGAGCCCGCGGTGGCGGAGCTGGCGGGCGGACAGGTTCACGCTCAGACCGAGCGACGGGCGGGTCGGGTGGCGGAGCTGCCAGGCCCGCGCCTGGCGGCACGCCTCCCTGAGCACCCACCGGCCGATCGGCACGATCAGCCCGGTCTCCTCGGCCAGCGGGATGAACTGGGCCGGCGAGACCAGGCCACGGCTCGGGTGGCGCCAGCGGACCAGCGCCTCGACCCCGACCATGTCGCCCGCGGGCAGGGTCATGATCGGCTGGTAGAGCAGGGTCAGCTCGCCTCGCTCGACGGCCTGGCGCAGGTCGGTCTCGAGGCGCAGGCGGTCGGTGATGCCGTCCCGCATGGCCGGCTCGAACTCCGCCCACCTGGCCTTGCCGGCCTCTTTGGCCGCGTACATCGCCGTATCGGCGTTGCGGAGCAGCTCCTCGGCGTCGTGGCCGGCCCGGGCGCCGGTGGCCACCCCGATGCTGGCCGTCACCGGGACGTCGGTGCCGTCGACGGCGAGCGGCGCGGTCAGGGCGGCGCCGATCCGGTCGGCGGTGGCCAGGACCTCGTCGCGTGGGGCGCCCTCGAGCAGGACGGCGAACTCGTCGGCGCCGAGGCGGGCGACGGTGTCGGCCGGGCGGAGGCTCTCGGTCAGGCGACCGGCGACGGCCGCCAGCGCGGCGTCCCCCCTGGTGTGGCCGAGGCTGTCGTTGATGGTCTTGAAGTTGTCGAGGTCGACCAGGAGCACCGCGACCTCGTCGCCGTCGCGGGCGCTGGTGGCCAGGGCGTGCTCGATCCGGTCGCGGAACAGGGCCCGGTTGGCCAGCCCGGTCAGCGGGTCGTGGAACATGTGCCTGGTGAGCTGCTCCTCGAACTCCTGCCGCTCGGTCACGTCGCGGACGTTGGACACGATGCCGCGCACGCCCGGGTCGTCGAGCAGGTTGGTGCTCGTCACCTCGAGCCAGCGCCAGGAGCCGTTGGCGTGGGCCATCCGGTACAGGGCGCGCCGGGTCGACCCGGCCCGCCCGAGCAACGCACCCAGGGCTGCCTGGGCGCCGGGCAGGTCGTCGGGGTGCACGGCCTCCATGGCGGTGCGGCCGATCCACCGCTCCGGTGGCTCCCCGAGCACGCGCTCCACGGCCGGGCTCATGTAGGTGATCGTGCCGGCCGCGTCCCCGATGCAGACCACGTCCGAGGCGTTCTGCACCAGCGACCGGAAGCGGGCTTCGCGGAGGGCCAGGTCCTCGGCCAGGCCGACGTTGTCGAGCGCGAGCGCGACCTCGGCGGCGAGCGCCTCCAGCCCGCCGGCGGCCCCGTCCGGGAGCGGCCCGGTGTGGGCGGCGAGGATCGCGCCTTTCAGCGCGCCCTTGGCCCGCAGCGGCACGGTCAGCGCGGCCCGGCCCGAGCCGTCCTCCAGTAGCCCGGCGAGGGCCACGACGTCCCAGCGCGCGGGGTCGCCAGACGCGGCCGGCACGACCGCCGCCTCCGGACGGCCCCCCTCCCGGCCCGCGACAAGGACCGCCTCAGGCGCGCCACCTGCCCGGCCCGGGACCAAGACCGTCTCGGGCGCGCCACCGGCCCGGCCCGGGACCAGGACTGTAGGACCGTCCGGACCGGCCAGGACCAGGCGGAGCTCGACACCGCGGTCGGTCTCCAGCAGGCCGGCGGCCGCCTCGAGCGCGGCCCGGGCGATCACGTCCGCACCGGTGGCGGCGACCAGAGCCCCGCGGGCGCGGGAAAGGATCGTCTCCCGCACCCGCAGCAGGTCGAACTTGGCCAGGGTGGACGCGATCAACCGGACCATCACGACCGTGATGATGACGTTCACGAGCTGGGAGGCGAGCTGGCCGGGGCGGAGCCCACCCGGGCCGGAGACGAGCACGGTGGCGGTCAGCGAGCCGAGCAGGAACAGGGCCGAGGTGCGCAGCGCGGCGGCCGTCGACCCGTAGCTGGCCCGGTAGGCCAGCGCCATGAAGAGCAGCCCGGAGACGTCGAAGCGGGGCCCGGGCACCGTGAGCAGCGCGGCCAGCGCTGCGACTTCGACCGGCAGCACGGCCAGGGGGAAGTCGTCCCGGTCACGGCCGCGCACCCACCACCACCCGAGCCAGCACGCACTCGCCACGGCGGCCACCCGCAGGCCGAGCGGCTGGGCGCCCGCCGTGACCCCGGCCACGACGGCGACCGGCAGGTAGGCGAGCGAGGCCACCAGCAGCAGCCGGCGGAAGCGTGGCAGCAGGCGCTCGGGCAGGACCCGGAAGCGTGTGGGCACGAGGCCGCGCAGCCTGACCAGCCGCGACCGGCTCCCGGTCCGCGGCTGGCTGGACTCGCCCTCGATCGGCATCGCGCTCCCGGCTCCTCCACCCAGGCGGCGTCACGTCACCGCCTCCATCGGAAGGGCCGGGACGATCCTGAGCAGTTGTTCAGGTCCGAGCGGACCGACCTGTCCTGCCACCGCGACGGCGAGGCTTCGACGGACCGGCGGGACTCCCCGCAGGGCCGGTCACGACGTCGGCTTCTCCTCCGGTCCGGCATCGGCGGGATCCGACCCGGCCTCCTCGGGCTCGGACGGTGGGTGCCAGCGGGCGACCAGGCGGCGCGCGGCCCTGGCCTCGTCGAGCCGCCGCACCGGGGCGGTCACCGGAGCCTCGCGCAGCGGCCCCGCGTCCGTCTCGGCCTCGGCGGCCAGCTCGAGCAGGGTGTCGGCGAAGGCGTCCAAGGTCTCTACGCTCTCCGTCTCGGTCGGCTCGACCATCAGCGCCTCGTCGACGATGAGCGGGAAGTACACCGTGGGCGGGTGGTAGCCGCGGTCGATGAGCGCCTTGGCCAGGTCCAGGGCACGCGCGCCCTGCGCCTTCTGCCTGCGCGCCGACAGCACGAACTCGTGCATCACCGGCCTGGTCGCATAGCCCGGCTCGAAGGCAGAGGAGAGCCGCTCGAGCAGGTAGTTGGCGTTGAGCACGGCCCGCTCAGCCACCTGGCGGAGCCCGTCGCCGCCGTTGGCGAGCAGGTACGCGTAGGCGCGCACGATGATGCCGAAGTTGCCGTTCCAGCCGTGCACGCGCCCGATCGAGCGAGGCCGGTCGTGGTCCCACCGGAAGCCGTCGCCGTCGCGGGCCACGACCGGGCTTGGCAGGAAGTCGGTGAGGTGCTCGGCGACCACGAGCGGGCCCGCACCCGGCCCGCCGCCGCCGTGCGGAGTTGCAAACGTCTTGTGGAGGTTGAGGTGGACGACGTCGAACCCCATGTCGCCCGGCCGGACCTTGCCCAGGATCGCGTTGAAGTTGGCGCCGTCGTAGTAGAGCTGGCCGCCGGCACCGTGCACCAGCTCGGCGACCCGGGCGATGTCGCGCTCGAACAGGCCGAGGGTGTTCGGGTTGGTGATCATGAACGCGGCCACGTCAGTGTCCAGGACGGCCTCGAGCGCGTCGAGGTCGACCAGCCCCTCGGCACTCGACGCGACCGTGGTGACGTCGAAGCCGGCCATGCGGACCGAGGCCGGGTTGGTGCCGTGGGCGCTGTCCGGGATGACCACCCGGCGCCGGGGGTCGCCGTTGGCCTCGTGGTGGGCGCGTATGACGAGCAGGCCGGTGAGCTCGCCATGAGCGCCCGCGGCGGGCTGGAACGTGGCCCCGGCCAGGCCGGTCAGCTCGCAGAGGGCGTGCTCGAGCCGGGCCAGCACCTCCAGCGCGCCCTGGACCTGCTCGGCCGGCTGGGCGGGGTGGAGGCGGGCGAACCCGGGCAGGTTCGCGACGGCTTCGGCAACCTTCGGGTTGTACTTCATGGTGCACGAGCCCAGGGGGTAGAAGCCGAGGTCGATCGCGAAGTTGCGGTGGGCAAGGCGGGTGTAGTGGCGCACGAGGTCGCGCTCGGACACCTCGGGCAGGCGCACCGGCCCGGTGCGGCGCGCGCCGGCCGGCAGCGCCCGGTCGAGGTCGACCTCGGGCAGGCCGGCGCCGTCCGGGAACGACGACGCGCGCCGGCCGGCCGCCGACCGCTCGAACACGAGCAGCTCGGCCTGGCCCGTCCCGCCGGTCCCTCCTGGTCCCGAGATCCCCGCCGCCCACGTGGGCGCCTCGAACGGCACCCGACCACGGGCGCCCCGCTCCATCGGCCCGCCGCTCATCGACGCTCCTCCTTCTCACCCTCGGCGCCGGGTCGACCCACCCACTTCTCGCCCCCGACGTCGGGGTGACTCACCCACTTCTCGCCCTCGACGAGGAGTCGACCCACCAACTCCTCACCCTTCGCGCCGGGTCGACCCACCCCGGAGGTGCGGCGCTCAGCGTGCTCCCCTCCGGCCCCCGCAGCGCCCGCTCCAGTGGCCTTGCCCTGCTTGCCGGCGAGCCCGGCGAGCACCTCGCCCATGGCGTCGGCGAGCCGGTCCACGTCGGCCTTGGAGCGCCGCTCGGTCACGGCGACGAGCAGGCCGTCCTCGAGCCCGGGGACCAGGCCGGCGAGCGGCAGACCGGCGAGCAGCCCGCGGTCGGCCAGCCGGCGGCACACCTCGGCCGGGTCGGCGGGCAGGCGTACCACGAACTCCTTGAAGAAGGGCTGGTCGGGGAAGGCGAGGCGGGCACCGGGCAGGGCCGCGAGCCGGTCGGCTGCGTAGCGGGCCGCCCGCAGGCAGAGCCGGCCGAGCTCGTCCAGGCCCTGCGGGCCGAGCCAGCTCAGATAGACCGCGGCCGCGATCGCGTTCAGGGTCTGGTTGGTGCAGATGTTGCTCGTGGCCTTCTCGCGCCGGATGTGCTGCTCGCGGGCCTGCAGGGTCAGCACGAAGCCGCGCCGGCCGTCGCTGTCGACGGTCTCGCCCACGAGCCGGCCGGGCAGCCGGCGAACGTCAGCAGCCGAGCAGGCCAGGAAGCCGAATGCAGGGCCGCCGAAGCTGGGGTGGTTGCCCAGCGCCTGCCCTTCGCCCACCACGATGTCCGCGCCGAGCCGGCCGGGCGGCTCCAGGAGGCCGGCGGCGAGCGGGTCGAAGGTGACGACGAGACGGGCCCCGGCCGCGTGGGCGACCTCCGCGGCGGCGGCCACGTCCTCGATCACGCCGAGGAAGTTGGGCTGTGCCACGACCAGGGCGGCGGTCCCGCTCCCGGCCTTGCCGCGAGCCTCCTCGAGATCGGTGTGGCCGTCCAGGGTGCCGACCTCGACCAGCTTGATGTCGAGGCCCCGGCCGTAGGTCTCGAGCAGCTCGCGCACCCTGGGCGAGACCGCGCCGCTGACCAGGAGCTCGTGCCGCCTGGTGGCCGCGACCGCCATCATGGCCGCCTCGGCCACCGCCGAGGCGCCGTCGTACAGGCTGGCGTTGGAGACCTCCAGGCCGGTCAGCTCGCTGATGAGGGTCTGGTACTCGAAGAGGGCCTGGAGCACGCCCTGGCTCGCCTCGGGCTGGTAGGGGGTGTAGGAGGTGGCGAACTCCCCGCGTCCGGCCAGGTACCAGACCACCGCGGGCACGTAGTGGTCATAGACCCCGGCGCCCAGGAAGCAGGTCAGCTCGTCGAGGTGGCGGTTGCGGGCGGCCAGCCGGGCCAGCTCGGCGGTCACCTCCTGCTCGGCGTGCGGGCGGGGCAGGTCCAGGCCGGCGGGGGCGCGGAGCGCCGCCGGGATCGGCCCGAACAGCTCCTCGACGTCCTCGAGGCCGAGCGCCTCGAGCATCCGGCGCACCTCAGTGTCGGTATGGGGTTGGTAGCTCAACCGCTCCCCTCCTCACGTCCACCGGACCGGGCCAGGGGGCCACGTCCGGACAGCGGGACGAATTAGCGACATAGTGATCCAGCGACTTCTTTCTCCATCGACAAATCGATGAGCCGTCGCCGTCGTGCGGCGACAGCCTCGAGGCCGCGGCGGACCCGCGAACCGTCCGGAACGGGCGGCCGGGCCGGGACCGCCTGATTGAACACCGCCGTCGTGGGTGCCGCAACGCCACCGACAGTCCCATGGCCCGCGTCGCAGACGCCGAACCCTGGCCGGGTGGTGCCGGTACCAGGGCTTCCAAGGTGCGCTCGTGGGTGCCGAGCTGCTCCCAGCGCCGCTGGCCGGGTGCTGCAGGTGCCCGGGCGTCTCCACGACCAGGTGGCCGGGCGGCGCCTCCCACCCGGATGCTGGCCGGGCCGTCGTCGGTGGCGACCTGCAGGTCGACCCTGGCGAGGGCGCCTGACACGTCCAGGCGCCCGGACGGGCCGAGCCTCAGCCGCGGGACCTGCTGGAGCGGGCGGTGGCCCGGGTCGGCATCGGCTCCCCGGACGCCTGCGCCACCGGGTCGAGGTCCTCCAGCGGGAGCTGGCCGGGGCGGGAGGACGCCCGCTCGTCGGCGGGGAGGTGGGCGACGTCGCCCTCGGTGTCGGTCCACACGCGGCCGACGGCGATGCCGAACACCGCCTGCCCGTTCGACAGGACGTCGATCACCTCCTCGCCCGAGTGGCAGGCGTAGATGCGCTCGCCGTCGGAGATCAGGGTGACGTCCGAGAGCGGCCTGCCGGCCGACTCGCGGCGCAGATAGCCGATGGCATCGCGGATCTTCTGCAGGGAGATCCCGGCGTCGAGCAGGCGCTTGATCACGCGTAGCTCGACCAGATCCTCGAAGCTGTAGAGCCGGTGGGTGCCCGACCCGTCGGCCGCGCGCACCGACGGCGTGACCAGGCCGGTCCTGGCCCAGTAGTCGAGCTGGCGGTAGGTGATGCCGACCAGCTTGTAGACCGTGGTGCCACGGTAGCCTGGGCTTGCCGCCTCCGGGGAAGAGCGATCAGCCATCCTCACCCTCCTGCGGCGACAGCGCGAACTACAACGGTGTAAGGGACCAGCCTAGAGATCGCAGAACCGGGCGTCAACGACCCCCGAGCGACAGCGGGCGACCAGGTGGGTGGATGGGAGGAAGGGAGGAAGGGGGCGAGGTCTACTCGAAGTCCTCCGGACTGACCTGGTCGAGGAACTCGCGGAACTTCTTGACCTCGCGCTCCTCGTCGTCGCTCTCCTTGATCAGGATGGACGCCTCGCTGAGGACGCCCTCCTCGGCGTAGATGGGAGTGTTGGCCCGGACGGCCAGCGCGATAGCGTCGCTGGGCCGGCTCGACACCGAGTACTTCGACCCGTTCTGGCGCAGCTCGATGGTGGCGTAGAAGGTGCCTTCCTTGAGCTCGGTGATCACGACCCGCTCGATCGAGACGACGAGCTCGTCGAGCAGGTTTTTCAGGAGGTCGTGGGTGAGCGGGCGCGCGGTGGCGACCCCTTGGAGCGCGAACGCAATGGCCGTCGCCTCGACGTTGCCGATCCAGATCGGCAGGAAGCGCTCGCCGTCGCGTTCCTTGAGCAGCACGATGGGCGTCTGGGTGGGAAGCTCGATCCGGACGCCGACGAGGGTCAGCTCGACCAAAGCGAAACCCCCTCGAGCGTCGAAGGTTCTTGCGCCCGGCCGGGCGCCTGCCAGCAATCAGAGGCTATCAGACGCCCCTCCCACGCGCGACAAGACGATCGCCTGCGGCCGGCCGTGCCAGGTCGAGCCGTCATGCCGCCCTCGGGGCCAGAAACGGGTCGATCACCCCGGTCGCGGCGCCGGCCGGCACCGGGCCGGGCCGGAAGCCCTCCCCCCCACCGGCCGGGACGGGCGCGGGCGCGCCGTCGAGGGGGCGCAGGGGCAGCGGGGCGAGCAGGGTCCCGCCCGCGGCCAGCCACATCCGTGGCGGAGCGCCCGCACGGGGCCCCGGCCGGACCGGCGCGGGCACGGCGACGACCCGGCCGAGCAGGTCCCGGCGGACCAGGGCGTCCACGTCGGCCGCGACCTGCCAGCGGGCGGCATCTGCGCCGGTCCGCACCGTGACCGCCTGGCCGCGGGCGGTCAGCCTGACCCGGACCAGGGCGTTGAAGCCGTACTCGAACAGGGCCTGCACGTCGGTGAAGGCGTTGGGCGAGCCCAGGGCGACCGCGACCAGCCGGCGGCCGCCGCGGCTGGCGGATGCGACCAGGCAGCGGCGGGCCAGGTTGGTGAACCCGGTCTTGCCTCCCTCGGTCCACCGGTAGGTGAACAGAAGCTGGTTGCGGTTGGGGAAGCGCCGGGACGGACCAGCCCCCGGGATGGCGGCCCGACGGGTGCCGGCCAGGGCCCGGAAGTCGGCCCGACGCATGGCCACTTCCCAGAGCCGGGCCAGGTCACGGGCGCTGGTGTGGTGGCCCGGCCGGTCGAGGCCGTGTGGGGTCACGAAGCGGGTGGCCGTGAGGCCCAGCGCGGCGGCCCGCTGGTTCATGCGGCGGGCGAATGCCGCCTGGGAGCCGTCCACCGCCTCGGCCAGCGCAGCGGCAGCGTCGTTGGCGCTCTTCAGCATGAGGGCGAGCAGGAGCTGGCGGACGGTCAGGCGCTCCCCGACGCGGAGCCTGAGCGACTCCCCGCCGACCGCCACCGGCCCGGGCCCGATCACCACCACCCGGCTCTGCGGCAGGCGCTCCAGGGTGAGCAGAGCGGTCATGACCTTGGTGGTCGAGGCCATCGGGCGCGGCCGGGCCGCCGCCCGCTCCAGCAGCACCTGTCCGGTCTCCTGGTCGGCCAGGATGAAGGCGCGGGCGCGGATCTTGGGCAGGGCCACCGGTCCTGGCGGAGCTCCTGCCGCATCGACCGGCCGGGGGACCGACGGGCCGGCCACGGCATCCGGCGCGAGCGGCGCCGGCCCGGCGCCTACGGCCACCACGACCAGGAGCGCGACAAGCGCGGGCCGCCACCGCCGCACGGAGCCGCCGGTCACCGCACGGAGCCGGGAGCCGCCGGTCACCGCACGGAGCCGCCGGTCACCGGCGCCCCTCCGAGCCACCAGCGGCTGTCGCGACGCCCACCCAGGTCACCAGCCGCCCCCTCCGAGCCACACCGGCCGTCAGGGCGCCCACCCGGGTCACCAGCCAGCGGGCCTCCGAGCCACCGGCCGTCGCGACGCCCACCCGGGTCACCGGGGGCCTCCGGGCCACCACCGGCTGTCGCGTCGTCGACCCAGGTCACCGGCGGTGCTCCGTGGCCTCGGCAAAGGTCCCGATCGCGGTTCGCAGGGTGACGTCCCGCATGCGGCTCCCGAGGTCGGCGAGGCTTTCGAGCATCTCGCGGGCCCTGGCCCGCGCCTCCGGGTTGCGCTGGCGGACCAGCGGGGCCACGACCTGCTCGAACAGGGCCGCCTCACGCTCGGCGAACGTCTTGTACATCCGCAGGTGGCGGGCTTCCAGCCCATACTCGGCCAGGTCGCGGGCGAGCCGCAGGACCACCAGGTCGTCACCGCCGTACCAGCTGCCGCGCTCGGTCGAGCCTCTGGCCGCGATGAGGCCGAACGCCTCCAGCTCGGCGAGCTGGTCGGCGGTGGTGCCCGCGGCCCGGCACAGCTCGTCCCGGCTGAACTGGGCGTCGGAGGGCGGCGCGTTCGACAGCAGGCCGCCCCCGGCGGTTGCCGGCCCAGGGCGCTCGGCGAGGGCGTGCCGTGGTAGCGCGCCCGGCTCCCCTGCGGCGCCAGCGAGTGTCCGGGCTGCCCGCGACCCGGCCTCGCGCGCTGCAGGAGAGCGGGCCTCGTGCGCTGCAGGAGAGCGGGCCTCGCGCGCTGCGGGCGGGGAGGTCGGGTCGGCCGGCGGACCGCCTCCGGCGTGCAGCTCCCCGACCGACTCGAGGTCGGCCAGCCGCTGGCGGATCACCCGTAGCGGCAGGTACTGGTCGCGCTGGGCGCGCAGGACGAAGCGGAGCCGGGCCACGTCGTCCTCGGAGAACTTGCGGTAGCCAGACGCCGACCGGTCGGGCCGGATGAGGCCGGCGCCCTCGAGGAAGCGGATCTTGGACACGGTGATGTCGGGGAACTCCGGCTTGAGGACCGCGAGGACCTCACCGATGCTCATCGTGCCGGGCGGCGCCACCGACTGCCTGTCCCGGGCCGACCCGCCGCGTGCTCCCGTTCCCCCTCCGGGGGACGGAGCGGCTGCCTCGCGCTCGACCGGGTCGACCATCACACCTACCCGGCTCCACCGGCCCCTGGCCGGCTCCCCGCGAAGAACACGAGCTTGAACTTGCCGATCTGCAGCTCGTCCCCGCCGACCAGATCTCCGTCCTCGACCCGCTCGCGGTTCAGGTAGGTGCCGTTGAGCGAGCCGACGTCGTGCACGGTGAAGCCGGTCGGGGCACGGCGGATCTCCGCATGCCGGCGGGAGACCGTGATGTCGTCCAGGAAGATGTCGCTCTCGGGGTGCCGGCCGGCGGTCACCACCTGCTTGTCGAGCAGGAAGCGGCTGCCGGCGTTCGGGCCACGGCGCACCACCAGCATGGCCGTGCCCTCCCGCAGCTCCTCGACCGGGGCGGCGACCTCTTCCTCGACCTCAGCTTCGAGGTCCTGTGCGGCCAGGCTGATCGTGGTCGTCGAGTCGTCGGCGGCTGCCACCAGCGCGGCGCCACAATTCGCGCAGAAGTGGGCGCCTTCCGGGTTCTTGTGACCGCACTGGGTGCAGAACATTCCGCCCTCCGGGCTTCGGGTCGATGTCGATGTGGACGCTGACTGTAGAGGACCGGTTGAAACAGGGTCAACGTAAACGGGCTGGTCGGACGTGCGCCAACCCGGGCCGGCGCGAGCCGCCAGAACCCTCGACCTCGAGGTAGCGCGCCTAGCTTTCTGCCACCAGTTCACGATACGCGTCGACATCCATCAGCTCGTCGGCCTGGCTGGCGTCGGTCATCTCGATCACGACGAGCCAGCCCTGGCCATAGGGGTCGGAATTGATGATCTCAGGGCTCTTGTCCAGCTCCTCGTTGCGCTCGACGATCGTCCCGGTCACCGGGCTGAAGAGGTCGGAGACCGACTTCGTCGACTCGACCTCGCCGAACGGCTCCCCGCCGGTGACCGCGGTGCCCACCGGCGGGACGTCGACGTAGACGATGTCGCCGAGGGCGTCCTGGGCATAGTGGGTGATCCCGACGGTGGCGCGGTTGCCGTCGACCCGCATCCACTCGTGCTCCCTGGTGTACTTCAGATCGTCTGGGTACATTCGACTCTCCTGTCTGCCTCGCCCCGTGGCGACGTCCGGGCCGGGCTCTCCGGCTCCGGGCTCTCCGGCTCCCGGCTCCCGGGAGCCGGACGAGCCGCCCGCGCCGGGGCGTAGCCAAGCACAGCCGTCGCCGTCGTGCCAGAGATGTCCACAGCCATCGAGCCGCCGCGCTAGGGGCGCGGGAGCGTGGTCGGAGGGCCGTCGGGCTTCTTCGTGCCCCGGCGGACCACCTTGCTCCACGGGATGTAGTTGGAGACGAATGTGTCCTTGCGCACGACCCGTCCGCTCTGGGTGACGGTACGGTGGACGGTCACGTCGAAGCCGGAGGACCCCTGACTCTCCACGACCTCGGTGCCCTCGGGCAGGGTCGGGTCGTCCTCGTACCTCGTCTGCGGGGCCCGGAAGTTGTACGGGCTCGAGGTGCTGTGGGTGACCTTGTACCCCCGCGACGTCGAGTACAGCGTGACCTTCAGGGTCGCCGGAGTCGCTTTGGCCGTGATGTAGATCCCGTACGGCGAGTCGTTGCGGAACTTGAGGTCGGTGCCCGGCCAGTTGAGGGTCGCGTCGCGCCCCATGGGGTAGTGGCTGATGTGCAGACTGTGGTTGCGGCGCTCGACCACGGGAAGGCCCGCGAAGAAGACCGCGTTGAACACGGTCGTCCCGGCCTGGCAGACGCCGCCGCCGATCCCGTCCACGATCTCCCCGTTGCGGATGACGTGGGCGGTGCGGTAGCCCTTGCTCGGGGTGCGCTGGCCGGTGGCGCCGTTCATCGAGAACACCTGGTCGGGCAGGACGAGGCTGCCGTTCACTGCCGCGGCGATCAGCGAGATGTTGTGCACGCGCGGGGCGTCGCCCGCATTGAACGTGGTCGTGTAGGAGGAGATGACCTCCTTCACCCCGAGTGCCCTGGCCTCGGCGGTGGTCAGCGCGGGCGCGCTGGTGCGGACGGGCAGCGCGGCCCGGCGGTCGGCTCCGACCCGGCCCCCCGCGGCCAGCACCGCCGCCGCGGCCTGGCCCGGGTCCACGACGCTGCCGTCGACCGCCGGGACCACGGCGATGCGCTCGCCGGCCGGGCGGAACGCGGCATCGCGAGGCACGGCGTAGGCGAAGCGGGCCTTCTGGCGGAGCAGCGCGTCGAGCCCTCGCGGGTCGAGGCTGAGCACCAGGCGACCGCGGTCGACGCGGGTCCGCACGCGCGGGCCCAGGTCGGCCGGCAGGAGCCGGGCCTGCCGGCCCGCAGCGGTCACCACCACCGGAGCTGACAGCAGGTCGCGGGCCTGCTTCGCGGCCGCATCGGCAGCAGCCGGGCCGACGGTCGGCTGCTGCTCGGTCACGGGCAGGCTGATCTCGTTCACGGTGGGACGGGCGGCCGCGGCCGCGAGCACCCGCACCGCGCCGGCCCGGTCGACCGCCTGGCCCGGGATCCCGGGCACGAGCCGGACCTGGGCCGCGACCACGAGGAGCCTGGGCTCGGTGGTCGGGCGGCGGACCTGGCGGTCGGCCCTGGCCACCACCCGGTCGAACGCGCTGGTGTCCAGACGCGTCCGCCAGGGCAGCTCCACGCCCGAGAGCCAGGTCCGCAGCCGGTCGGGGTCGGCAGGGCCGGCGCGGCCGACGGCCAGGGCGGCCTCCACGCTCGCGTCGAGGTCGAGGCGGAGTCCCGTCTCCGACCGTGGCAGCTCGAGGCTTGCCGTGTCAGCCCGGACGGTCACCTGCTGTGCTTCCACAGTGTGAGCGCTCGCGGCCAACCGCGCGCGGGCCTGCGCGCGGTGCAGGCCGGACAGGTCGATGCCGGAGACCCGCACCCCGCGCCGGACCCTCCCAGCCGCCAGCGCGGTGTCGACCCCGACCAGGGTGAGCACGAGGACGACGGCGAGGATGGCGGCCAGCAGCGACCGGGGCAGTCCGAGCAGGCGCAGGCGCTTGCCCGGCTCGACCGGGCTGCTGGCCGGCTCCGGTCCCCCCTGCCTGCTGGCCAGCTCCGGTCCCCCTCGCGGCCGGGCCTGCAGCTCCGCCTTCTCCTCTGCCGGCCCTGTGGTCGGCCGGTCGACGACGTCGATGGTGGCTCCTCACTTTCTGCCGCTGCGTGCGACGGCCGCGGGCCGTGACCAGCCTCGACCGATCCAGACAGGCCAGCTTACGTCCCCGGGGGGACAAAGGGGGAACCGGCACGCCCGGTCGCGCTGTCAGCCGGGCTGCGCTGTCAAGGGTGTGCGCGAGCGTACGGCCGGGCGACCACACGGGCGACACGCTCGGGTCACGGCAAGGCAACGATCCCCCGGCTTGCCGGAGCACCGCCCGCTCAGTCCCCGCCGAACACCCGCTTGATCAGCGCCTCGTACCGGTCGGCGAGAGCGGTCGCCGCCGCCGGGGTGCCGGCCTCCGCCCACAGGTGGGTGACCGGCTCGGTGACGTCGGGGAGCAGCAGTGCCCAGTCGTCGTCGGGGCCGCCATCCCGCTCGCCGAGCTGGCCGGGATGGAACACCTTGATGCCGTCGACGTCCTGGGTGCGATGGCCCTTGGCGGCCTCGACGACCTGGCGCATGACCGCCCCCTTCTGCTCCCACGGGGTCGGCACCCGGCGGCGGACGACGTTCGACTCGGGGAGGGCGGCCACCGCCCCGGCCAGGCTCACCTCCTGGGTGGCCAGCAGCTCGAGCAGCTTGCCGAACGACATCAGCGCGTCGTAGGCGGGGTGCAGGGCCGGGAACACGTAGCCGCCGCCCTGCGCGCCGGCGAACACCACCCCGTCGCGCTGGGACGCCCGCATGATGGCGCTGGCGGTCAGCTTCGTCCCCATCACCTCGCAGCCGCGCTCGGCCGCGAGCTCCGCCGCCCGCCGCGTGGTCGACACCGGCAGCGCGATGGTCCCCCGCTGCTCGGACCGGACGATCAGGTCGACGTAGAGGAGCAGCGCCCGGTCGTGGGGGACGACCTGGCCGCGCGAGTCGACCAGGGTGAGCCGCTCCCCGACCGTGTCGAAGCGCACGCCCAGGTCGGCCCCGGAGGCCGTCACCAGGCGGGCCAGCCGGTCCAGGTCCTCCCTGAGCTGCTCTGCCGAGGGGGACACCCGCTCCTCGTCGAGCTTGCCTCCGACCAGCAGCGAGTCCAGGCCGAAGCGGGGCAGCAGCCAGGGCAGCACGAGCGAGCAGGTCCCGCCGCCGGCGTCGATCACCACCTTGAAGCGGCGGTGGCGCACCGCCTGGGCGTCGATGCAGTCGATCAGGGCGGCCGTGTAGTGCTCGATCGCGCGCGGGGGGTAGCGCAGCTCGCCCATCTCGCAGCCGAAGGCGCGACGGAACTCCTCCCGGTTGTAGGTCCGCTCGACCTTGCGCCTCGAGCCGTCGTCGAGGTCGCTGCCGTCGTCGCCGAACACGGCGATCTCGATCGCCTGGCTGTCCCGGGGCGAGGTACGCACGTACATGCCACCGGAAGCGCCCGCCCGGGTGGAGGAGAACCGCACCGCCGGGGCCGGGGCCAGCTCGAGGTCGTCGCAGTCGACCCCGGTGGTGTTCAGCCCGGCCACCAGGACGCGCTTGAGCGCCCGCGACACCCGGCTGGCGTCGCGGGCGAGCGTCACCCTCGATCCCTTCTTGAGGGTGGAGCCGAACGCCATCGCGAGCCTGAGTGCGAGCTCGGGCGTCACGTCGATGTTGGCCAGGCCGGCCACGCCGTGCTCGGAGAACAGGGTGCGCGCGCCCCGGCCCTCCCAGATGATCGACTTGGTGACGACCGCGCCCGGCTCGACCGTCTTGAACGGGTACACCTTGACGCCAGGTCGCAGGATCGCGCCGGGGCCGATGTTGGCGTTGTCTCCCACCACCACGCCTTCCTCGACCTGCCCACCCCGCTTGACGTCGGCGCTGCGGCCCACGACGCAGCCGCGGAGATGGGCGCCCGGCCCGATGTAGGCGTTGTCCTGGACGATGGCCCGGTGCAGGAAGGCGTTCTCCTTGACGACGACGTTGGCGCCGACGACGGTGTACTCGCGCAGAGTGGCCCCGTTCTCCACCTTGGCGAAGTCACCGATCAGGACCGGGGCGCGCAGCAGGGCGTCCGGGTCGACCTCGGCTCCCTCGCCGAGCCACACCCCGGGCCGGACCTGGAACCCGCGTACGTCGACCTGCACCTTGCCGTCCAGGATGTCCTCGTGGGCGCGGCGGTAGGCGTCCAGGTTGCCGACGTCCTCCCAGTAGCCCTCTGCCACGCAGGCGTACAGGGGCGCCCCCGCCGCGAGCAGCTTGGGAAAGACGTCGGCGGCGAAGTCAGCCGGGACGTCCTCGGGGATGTAGTCGAACACCTCGGGCTCGAGCACGTAGATGCCGGTGTTGATGGTGTCGGAGAACACCTGTCCCCAGTGCGGCTTCTCGAGGAAGCGCTCGATGCGGCCGTCCTCGGTGGCGATGACGATGCCGAACTCGAGCGGGTCCTCGACCCGCTTGGTGACCACGGTGCCCAGCGCCCCCGAGCGGCGGTGGAAGGCAGCCACTTCGTCCAGGCCGATGTCGGTCAGGGCGTCGCCCGAGATGACCGTGAACGTCTCCTGGAGCTGCTCGGCGGCGTTCCTGACGCTGCCTGCGGTGCCCAGCGGGCGCGGCTCGGTCGCGTACGTCAGGTCGACGTCCATGTCGGAGCCGTCGCCGAAGTAGTTGCGGACCTGGCTGGCCAGGAACTGCACCGTGACCACGATTTCCTTGACGCCGTGGTTGCGGACGTGCCGGACGATGTGCTCCATAATCGGCCGGTTGGCCAGCGGCAGCATCGGCTTGGGTTGGTTGGCGGTGAGCGGACGAAGACGGGTGCCCTCGCCACCAGCCATGATCACGGCCTTCATGGGGCGGCCTCCTTGCTGCCTGTGGAGCTGCGTGCGCTCCCGCTGGCCAGGATGGGTCGCGGGCCGCCGCGCCTGACCGCGGCGCCGTTGGGACGGCAAAGCCCCGGCGCCTTCAGGCTGGGCTACGCGCTGGCGCGCGACGCTCGCAGCCTTTCAAGGGCCATTCTGACGTAGACCGCCCCGGCCACGTAGTAGAGGACGACGCCGGCCCACAGCAACGCCAGCCCGATGACGTGCGCGGCCGGGGCGATGGCCAGGCCGGTCTCGCCGACGACGAGGATCGGCAGCGCGAGCATCAGGACGAACGTTGCCGCCTTGCCCACCCAGACGACGTCGGGTGGGCGCACCCCCCGCTTGGAGAGCAGCGGGAACCCGCCCAGCAGGAAGACGTCCCGACCGACCAGCAGGGCAACCGCCGGCCAGGGCAGCACCCCGCGGGCGACCAGGGCGATGGCCACCGACGCGATCAGCAAGCGGTCCGCCAGCGGGTCGAGCAGCTGCCCGAGCCGGGAGACCTGGCCGGTGCGCCTGGCCAGCCAGCCGTCCACCCAGTCGGTGGAGCCCACCAGGGCGGTGAGCCAGAGTCCGGTGCCGTAGCGGCCGGTGGCCAGCAGCCACGCGCACACCGGCATGAGCAGCAGCCGGGCGAACGAGATCGCGTTCGGCACAGTGACGATCGCCGTGGACGGCCGGTGGTCGGCACCGCCCCGCGAAGCCGCGCCCTCAGCCGCGGGCGGGGAGCCGGGCCCGCCCACGGCCCCCGTGCCAGTCCCGGTCGCCCCGCCAGTCCAGGGCGCGCCGG